>CAYGTX010000097.1:0-6525 GCA_964352935.1 uncultured Rickettsiales bacterium
CTTCTGTAAGGCTCGTAATACCTGCAATTAATGCAAAGAAAATAAGTGGAGACACCACCATTTTAATGAACTTGAAGAAGATAGTTCCCAAAATTTTAAGATCTTGAACAGACTCACCACCGAAATATCCTGTAGCAACCCCTAAGATTAGCGCCAACACAACTTGTTGCCACATGTTCAAACCAAGAAATTTCCACTCTTTGGTTTCTGCTCCTGCCATAATATAGCCCCTCTTAACGTTTTAACATCACACGCTATGGTAAATGATTTTACTTTGCCTATGTAACGGAAGTTACATTCACAAAAAATAACGCGCAAACGTTCTAGCAGATAAAACGCTATCATGTAAAGATAGAGCTTAAAAATATTTAATATTTATTGGGTTTTAATCACTGGATTAGGTTGATTTCACTAGCATTTCCGTAGTTTTTAGCGCATAAGAATTTTAGTGATTTTTTCTAAAATTATACCATTCTACTGATCAAAAGCGCTAAATAAAGTGCGAGTACACCACCAACAAGTGAACTGAGAATATAGATTGCAGCCTGCACATGAGCACCATTTTCTATTAATGATAATGTGTCTAACGAGAAGGTCGAGAACGTCGTAAATCCACCTAAAACACCCACAACCAAGAAAGCTCTGGTTTCCATACTGTGAGGTAATGTTTTGGTTAGCCAGCCGACCACTACACCAATCAATAAAGAACCTAAAATATTTACCACTAACGTGCCGTAAGGAAAGCTGCTTGATGCAAAGCGACCAACAGCCGAAACCAACCAATAACGCGCCACAGCACCCATTCCACCGCCTATTGCAACATATAAACTAAGCATCTTCACACCTTGTCATCAATTTATTGTTTCTGTTTAAAATCAGCATAGAAAACCAAAATGAATCAATTATGCAGTGGCAAGCACTTCTTGATAGCGCGCGATATAACGCGCAAGCATATCCACTTCCAAATGCACCATGTCATTTTCTTTTAGTTGATGAAAATTCGTATATTGCCATGTGTGAGGGATAATATTCACAGTAAAATGATTGTCATTCACTTGATTCACCGTCAATGAAACGCCATTAATGGTGATAGAACCTTTTGCAGCAATCATAGCTTTTAAGCTCTCTGGCGCTTTAAAATTCAGCACATAGCACTCACTAACAGACTCTATCGACACCACCTCACCCAATCCATCCACATGACCAGAAACAATATGCCCCCCCAATTCATCACCCGCTTTAAGTGCGCGCTCTAAATTGATTGCTTTGCCCTCAGCCCAGCCACCAAGATGCGTACAGCTAATCGTTTCTTTTGAGACATCCACGGTAAACTGACCCGCTTTTTTATCCACCACCGTTAAACACACACCATCACAAGCGATTGATGCGCCCATATCCACATGTTGCATATCAAATGAGGTTTGAATCACTAACCTTCTATCGTCGCCCATTGACTTAACATCTAACACTTTACCAATATCTGTAATAATTCCCGTAAACATCGTGCTTATGCCTTACTCCCAGTTATAACCAAAATACATTTGGCAGCCTATATCATCATTGCTAAGATTGTAATCAGCGCCTGTTGTGGTGCCTGTAAAACAACCGCTTGCACTATAGCTTCCCGCCACATCATTACCAATAGCACCAATTTCACCCATATCAGGGTTACCATCATCCAGCTTGATGTCGATTGACTTTGCTTCTTCAGGCGTTACCACACCACCACGTTCTGTGTTATTACTTGCACCAGTAAATACGACAATCTGATTTTCAAATTCAAGGTTACTGGCATCTTCTCCACCACAACATTGAATATAGATCATTGCGCCGCGCTCTAATTTAGAGGCAATCACATTGCCACCACGATCAAACGCACTTCCCCACACGCCAGAAAAGGCACCATCAATATATCCACCTAGCGATAATTGCTCGATAGCAGCAAAGGCTTCGTTGCTGGTTTCGGGCGCAATTTGTCCATTACTATTCCCATTAGTGGTTTCACCCGCCCAATAATCGGTAGCATCGGCAATATCACCTGGCAAGCCATTATACATATACTGAAACTGCCCTACTGCTGTTTTGAGGGTTTGCACTTCAGACACCATCGCCTTTAAACGCGCGGTTTCTGCAAGTTGTTGCCCCACCATAACGCCTGCGACAATCAACCCCATAATGGTCAGCACAATCGCCATTTCAACAAAGGTGAAACCTTTTTGTAAAAAAGAATGTGTTTTTACTGTCATCCGTATTGCCTTCTTTGACGTTCCCACTTATCTTATGCCACAATTATAGGCAGGAAAACAAATGATGTCACGAAAACAGATTACAATTATTGGCTTAGGTCTTATTGGCGGATCACTCGCAAAATCGTTAAATAAGAAAAAATCATCTTATATTACACATGCTTATGCGCGTTCAGCATCCACACTTCAAAAAGCTGAAAAAGCGGGAGACATCACCAAAGGCTTCACCAATATCGGCGAGGCAGTCAAACAAAGTGATATCATCATTTTCTGCACGCCGCTTTCAACCTACGAGCAGCTATTAAAAGAAGCACTCCCTTACTTAAAAGAAGGCGTGATTATCACCGATGCAGGCTCTGCTAAACAAAGTGTGATAGATATACTCAGCCCACTACTTACCAAAGCACAGCTAAAAAACTTTGTGCCCGCACACCCTATTGCAGGTGCTGAAAAATCTGGTTATAGCGCTGCAAAGAAAACCCTCTTTAAAGATAAAAAACTTTTCATGACACCAGCACCCACCACCACGGTTGCAGCGATGGATGAGGTTAGAAACCTCTGGAAGCAAGCAGGTGCAAACGTTGATGAGCTTCCGCCAAAGCGTCACGATGCTATTTACGCCACCGTATCACATGTTCCACAACTATTAGCTTTTGCCTATGGGCATGCGTTAAAAGCGCTAGATGAACAAACACAATATGAAATTAAACAAAATGAAAGTAAAGGCTACCAACGTTTTCGCCGCATTGGTGATTCTTCTACGGCTATGTGGAACGATATTTTTGCTGCCAATCAAATCGCCATTGGTCATGCGTTAGACAAAGTGCTCGATGCACTCAGCCTATCTGTTCAGCATTTAGATGAACGCACGCAAGATTTTGCACGCAACCATGCTAGCCTGTATGTGTTGGAACATAGCGCATTGATTGATGAAATATCACCCAAAGCGTTTGTATATCTGAATGTGCTACCTGTGATGCTTTCACGTGCCCTACATAGTGTAGCAGAGTTATATCTGCCTTATGCAGGCACCGGCTTTGCCGATTTCACTGCCATGCACCAAATACCTCTTCCACCCAAAGAGATTGCGAGCTTAAAGAAGCACATCTTAGAAGAAGTTGCTATCTTGAAAGAAACGCTCTTTTCAATTGGTCATAGCATTTAAATGGTTTGATAGCTTAACGTTGCCTTAAACGCGTTCTACCGCTTTAGGGTAAACCCCAAGCACTTTGGTTTTTTTGCAGAAAAAGCCAAGTTCTTCAAGTGACAGCTGCACGCGGCGCTCTTCTGGGTGTCCTTCAAAGGTGATGAAAAACTGTGCGGTCTGCGATGCTCCACCAGGGATATAACTCTCAAGCTTGATAATATTCACATTATTGGTCGCAAAGCCACCCATTGCTTTATATAAAGCAGCAGGAATATTACGTGCAGTAAACAACAAGCTGGTCACCGCTGGTTTCTTTTTATAATCAAAATCTATTGGCTCTTTTGCCATAGAGAAAAACATCGTGGTGTTATCGTGCGAATCTTCAATATTCGCTTTCACCACTTCAAGCCCATATAAATCTGCCGCTAAGCGCGAGCAAATCGCTGCTTTGCTTTTATCATTCCATTTGGCTACATCTTCTGCCGCCACCGCAGTATTAGCATAAGTTTCACCCTTAATACCCATTTTTTCCAAGCTATTTTTACATTGCATCAATGCTTGCGGATGTGAATAAACAGTTTTAATATCGGCTAACTTCGTACCTTTTGGCGCAGCTAAAAAATGCTCAATACGTTCAAAATGCTCACCCACAATTGAAAGTGAGGTATGTGGCAATAAATTATGAATTTCAGCCACCCTGCCCGCTTGCGAGTTTTCCATCGGAATCATACATAAGTCAGCATTGCCTTCTTCCACTGCTTTCATGGCAGCATCAAACGTAGGCACAGCAACCGTATCGTGATAAGGATATGCATGGCGACATGCCACATCTGAATTAGCACCACTCACGCCTTGAAATGCAATAATCTCGTTTTTTGCCATCACTTCCTCACTAAAACCTTTTAAAATCGTACAAATATGCTTATATTCCGTGCATGTTATGGTATAATCTGCCTTTTAGCCTATGGCAAGCCCAGATTATCCTGCTTGAACACAAATCAAGCCCGTCATAACAAAAGCACACTGCTTGGGTTACTTGAAGTAAGCAGTAAAAGATATAACAGCCTTGAGCTGGCTTCAATGTGAAGGATAACAATCCGAGCAGGAAGCATAAATAGAAACAGCCTTGAGCTGGCTTCATTGCAAAGGATAATAATCCGAGCAGGAAGCAAAATATTAATAAAGAAATATATAAATTAATAACTAACCAGAAGTGAAGTACACTATGTCTAAGCAAGCAAACAAATCAGCATCCAATAACTGGTCACCTGAATCATGGCGTAAATTCCCCATCAATCAGCAGCCAGATTATCCTGATGCAAAAGCGGTGAAAGACGTAGAAGCTAGGCTGCAAAAAAGCGTACCACTTGTCACGCCTGATGAAATTAAAGCACTTCGCGCAAAACTAAAAGACGTAGCAGAAGGCAAAGCATTTTTACTTCAAGGTGGAGATTGCGCCGAGAGTTTCGCTGAATTTAACCAAGACAACCTCAAAAAATACTTCCGCGTGATGCTACAAATGACCGTAGCACTCATGTATGGCGCTGGTAAGCCCGTGGTAAAAGTAGGGCGTATTGCTGGGCAATTTGCTAAGCCTCGCTCTGCCCCCACTGAAACTGAAAATGGCAAAGAATTACCAAGCTACCGCGGCGATATGGTCAATGGCATCGAGTTTGAAGAAGCAGCGCGCAAGCCTGACCCTCAGCGTTTAGTAGACGCCTACCATCAATCAGCAGCGACACTCAACTACTTGCGTGCGCTAGCAACAGGCGGCTATGCGTCGCTTCGTAACGTGAATGAGTGGAACAAAGAATTCGCAACCGAGTGCAAACAACGCAACTTATTTGAAGAACTCGTTAGCCGCATCAATGACAGCTTCTCATTCATGAATGCGTGGGGCTTGGATTTAAGCAACGTTAAGCAATTCCAAGAAGCTGATTTCTTCACCTCGCACGAAGCATTGCTTTTAGGCTATGAAGAATCGCTCACCCGCTACTTTAAGCTGGATGATAAATATTACAACTGCTCAGCGCATCTTTTATGGATTGGTGACAGAACCCGCAAACTAGACGAAGCACATGTTGAGTTTATGCGCGGCATCGCCAACCCTATTGGCTGTAAAGTTGGGCCATCCATGAAGCCTGATGAGCTAGTGCAAGTCATCAAAACCCTAAACCCTGACAATGAGCCTGGCAAACTTACGCTTATCTCGCGCATGGGTGCGGATAAAGTAGATGAGTTTTTACCACCACTCGTACGCGCTGTGCGCGATGCTGAGCTTTCGGTTATTTGGTCGTGCGACCCAATGCATGGCAACACTGTAAAGTCACCAAATGGCTACAAAACCCGTCACTTTAATAAAATATTGTCTGAAGTACGTTCATTTTTCGATATTCACCACAACGAAGGCACCTATGCTGGTGGTGTGCATTTTGAAATGACAGGGCAAGATGTAACCGAATGTGTGGGCGGTGCGCAGGCTATCTCTGAAGTGAATCTGAAAGAACGCTATCACACCCATTGCGATCCACGCTTGAATGCTTCACAAGCACTTGAGCTTGCATTCCTGATTGCGGAAGAACTGAGGAAACGTTAGTTCAAAATATAGCTTATGTAACAAGAAACAGTGGCGTCATCTAACAGATAATTTGCATCAACATAATTAGTAGCTGAGCTTGCTAAATCAACACAGATAGTGCCAACATTCCACCTGTCTTGGTCTCTATATGTTAGGCTCCTTCCTGTTCCTGGCCTGCCATCATCATTCTTTTTATCAATAGCGAGTGCTTCACTTGGCGTGACGGCTTCACCATTGAAGTATCCCCCACCATCTGATCGATCCGAGCCCAATGAAACATAATTCTCTTGACGGCTAGTAGACCCCCAAAACCAATAGCCTGCACTACCAACCGGACCAGTAATAATATTTTGATCCAAAATTGTATCGTTGCTGACATAGGTATAAGTACCATCAATCACACCCGCCAGTGACATATGCTCCCATGCCACCGTATCTTCGCGAAGATTTGCGGTAGCACTAAGTTCCACCACGCCATCACCGTCACCGTCGCAACTTGCTTGGTCATTACCACCGCACGCGCTTCCCCAATAATCAAACGCATTGCTCATGTC
>CAYGTX010000098.1:0-6510 GCA_964352935.1 uncultured Rickettsiales bacterium
GCTTGTTATGATTACCACAAGCTTGCTATCAGAAAGCAGCAACGGCTAAGCTGAGCATATTTGACAGTTTGGGTTCGCCTTTATAGAGCTTATTAGCAAGCAGTGGTTTAAGCCATTATATCTAAGAAGCTTTCCACTTAAAACATCACCCGATTTAGCAAGATAGTGAATAACTTGCATGGATAAATGCGAAGCTATAATTGATGTTAGTGCGCCAGTCACCCCCGCCACACTGCAATCAAGCCTACCACTACTAGGCGGCTCTGAAGGGCAAAAACATTGGTAGCAAGGTTGGTTGGACCTATAGCCCTCAAACACGGCCACTTGCCCTTGCCACTCACTCACTGCACCTGAAAATAATATTTTTCTCTGCTTAACACACTCTGCATTTACCAAAAAGCGTGTTTTGAAATTATCACACCCATCAATAATGATGTCATATTGAGAGAGAATTCTCGAAATATTGTCAGTTCCTAACTTTTCAATATAGCTTTGAACTTCAATCGAGGAGTTTATTTTCAATAGGTGTTTAACAGCAATTTCAGCCTTGTGGCGCCCAACATCATTTTCAGTGTAAAGAAATTGGCGGTGCAAATTTGAAAGCTCAATTCTATCATCATCCACTACACCTATTTTACCAACGCCTGCATTGCATAAAATTTGCAATATGGGGCAACCAAGCCCACCTGCGCCAATCACCAGTACAGATGCATCTAATAAAGCAGATTGCCCCTGCTGACCAATCTCAGCAAGGGCAATTTGTCGCGAATAACGCTTTTTTTGATTATCTGTAAGCATAAAAGCTCAATACATGGCTATGTAAATAAATGCTTACTCTCCAAATAGCGGAGTAGAAAGATAACGCTCAGCACATGAAGCCACAATAGTAACGATGCGCTTACCTTTCATTTCAGGACGGGCACCCACTTCTAACGCAGCTGCAACAGTAGCGCCAGAAGATACACCAACAGGAATTCCATCTTTAGCAGCAATTTCACGCGCTGTAGCAAATGCCGTTTCATTACCAATGGTAATAACTTCGTCAATTAATGAGCTATTCAAGATGTCAGGTACAAAACCAGCACCAATACCTTGAATTTTATGCGGACCAGGTTGTCCACCAGAAAGTACAGGGCTATCTTCAGGCTCAACTGCTATAATTTTAATGTCTGGATTACGTGCTTTTAAAACATCCGCAACACCTGTCAATGTTCCACCTGTTCCAACACCTGCGATAAACACATCTACCTTACCATCTGTATCGTTCCAGATTTCTTCGGCAGTTGTCGTGCGGTGAATAATTGGATTTGCAGCATTTTGGAATTGCTGAAGAATAAATGCCTTTGGATTATGAGATACAATCTCTTCCGCCTTATCAATTGCACCACGCATACCTTTAGCAGCAGGTGTAAGCTCTAGTTCAGCACCAAGAAGCTTTAACATCTTACGACGCTCAATAGACATACTCTCAGGCATGGTTAAAATTAGCTTGTAACCTTTAGCAGCACAAATAAATGCTAGCGCGATACCAGTATTACCAGAAGTTGGCTCTACAATTACAGCACCATCGGTTAAGCGCCCTTCTCTTTCCGCCGCTTCAATCATACCAAAAGCAAGACGATCTTTAACACTTGAAAGTGGGTTGAAGAACTCAAGCTTTGCAAGCACTTCGGCAACACAGCCTGCATCTTGTGCAGTGCGGTTAATTCTTACCAATGGTGTATTTCCGATGGTTGCGGCGATGTCATCATAAATCATCCCCCTGCCCTTTGTATTTAAACTAGGTACATATTCATTCTTTTCAACTTTAGCTGCATTGCTCATTTAATGAACTCCTTAAATTGCTTACTATTTAGATTGTAAAATCCGTTTTTTTATCCACAGAAGCAGTACCATGCTTCTTACATAAATCTTCAATGGTTATTTTATCTAGCGCATGAATGGTCTGCACTTCAATATCGCGCCAAACTGGCAGTATAACCGAGTTAAAAAGCTTTGAGCTTTTCTTCACAGGCTTTTTAGTATCTAGCTCTTCAACCAGCTGATAAAGTTCACCAACAGTCTGCCTACGTCTTTCACGTGCTAAAGTATAACCACCTCTAGGCCCTCTCGAGCCTCTTAATACACCTGCTTTTACTAGCTTTTGTAAAATCTGCTCTAAATAACGTGGTTGTACATCTTGCTTTTCAGCTACTACCTTACTATTAACGGCAGTGGTACTCGAATTTAATGCGATATACACAACCGCTTCTAATGCTTCCAAAAACTTACGTGGTTGCATAACTAGCTTGCCACCTCTTGTTTTTTCACCGCATTCACACCCGTTGAGCCAAAACCACCAGCACCACGCGATGTATCAGAAAGATTATCCGTTTCATTGAATTTAACTTGTGTGTAAGGTGCAATCACCATCTGTGCAATACGCATGCCACGTTCAATGATGAAGCTTTCTTTGCCATGATTAATAAGCAAAACGCCAATTTCACCACGATAATCTGCATCAATTGTTCCGGGTGAATTAAGCACTGTCACACCATTTTTAAATGCCAAACCAGAGCGAGGGCGAATCTGTGCTTCATAGCCATCTGGCAGCGCAATGCTTAAGCCAGTTTTGATAAGTGTATGCTCGCCAGATTTTAGTTCTACTGGCGCTTCTACTGCTGCTTGCAAATCTAAACCAGCACTATGTTCTGTTTCATAAGCAGGAATATCAATTCCATTTGCATTTTCTAGTTTTTTAATCGCAACTGCAACCATTAAGAAGCCCTCTTTAATAACAATAAATATTTATGAAGAATAAGAATTTACTTTTTTAAAGTGTGATTAACTTTAAATCAACTCTTTTATTGAGAAAATACATGTTCATTGATGAACATTACCAATTTATCTGCAAGCAATGCTTTCGATCCACTTCCTAGCTCAATAATATCGCTTTTATCTTTTAATAATAGCTGTAAATGGTTGGCTTCACCACCAAAGGTATTTGTACCTAGTGAAACATCATTCACGATGATGGCGTCACATTGTTTGTTGGCTAGTTTTATTCTAGCATTTTCGATGTGATTTTCAGTTTCGGCGGCAAAGCCCACCACATAATCTGGGCGATTATTGTGCGTTGCAATATAATGCAAAACATCAGGATTCTTTTCAAATTCAATTACAAGGCTATCTTGCCCTGATGATTTCTTCATTTTTTGTGAATGAACATTTTTTGGCTTCCAATCACACACTGCGGCTGCAAATATAGCTATATCTGCTGGAAGCACTGCTTCACAAGCATTTAACATTTCATCTGCCGTTTGAACATGAATAAGCTGAACATTTTTTGGTGCATCAATGGCTACTTCACCAGAAACAAGCACCACCTCGGCACCTTGCTCTGCAAATGCTTGTGCGATGGCATAGCCTTGCTTGCCTGATGAATGGTTGGTGATATAGCGTACGGGGTCTAGTGGCTCTTTGGTGGGGCCAGCAGTGATTAAAACACGCTTTCCCTTTAAGTGATTCATGCTTTACCTAAGAATTTTTCAACGAATGAAAGAATTTCAGAAACCTCAGACATACGCCCCAGCCCTTCTTCACCACATGCCATTTTGCCAGATTCTGGGCCTATGAACATTATGCCATCATCTATAAGCTGATGATAGTTGCGTTGCACTGCCTTGCGCTCCCACATGCGCACATTCATGGCGGGTGCTATCATTACTGGCTTATCTGTCGCTAAAAGGAGGGTGGATGCTAAATCATCTGCCATACCGCTGGCTAGCTTTGCCATAATGCTGGCTGTTGCGGGTGCAACCAAAACAACATCGGCTTCTCGTGAGAGCTGAATATGCCCCATCTCGGTTTCATCTTTTAGGGAGAATAAATCATCATAGATTGGTGCGCCAGAAAGGGCAGCGACTGAAAGCGGCGTGATAAACTGCTTGGCAGATGCGGTCAACACCACGCGTAAATCATAGTTTTTTTCTTTAAATGAGCGAATGAGCTCTAGGCTTTTGTAGGCAGCGATACTGCCTGTGATGATGAGAAGGATGCGTTTTGGCATGTCTTAAAGCTTTATAATTTATGTATCATACTTGCATACACCATTATAATAATAATTAAAGTAGAAACTCATAAAGTAAATTCACTTACATGCCATGCAATGGTGCACCATCACCATTCATAGCACCACGCTGCTGTTCTGGCGGCGCCACATTATGCCCTACGTCATCTGCTGGTCCAGTGTTAGCAGAAGTTAAAGCCTTACTAATTTTTTTTAGCTCTTGATTTCCACTAAAAATTTCGTCTAAATCATCTTTAACATGCTCCCTACCCTTCAGGCTAACGTTAATTGCTTCCTGAAGGTGAGCTATAGCGTTTTGATACTCACCACTACCACTAGAAAACATTTCAGCTGCATCTTCAATTTGCTCTCTCACTGCTTTTTCACCAGCATCTAGGGCTTTATCGGCAACTATATTAGATTCAGAAATTTTACCTTTTCTTTCTCTAGCAGCCTTCAAGTCCTCATTAGTATCAGACACCAGGTCTTTCTGATTCTGAACATCCTCTTTGAGGCCTTCAACTTGACTTTTTTTAAGATTGATTTCTTCGTACAGAGGTTCATTTACATCATTCACTTTCTTTGCTGCCACAGAAAATGCAATTCCACCAACAACAATACCGGCAATCACTGCACCAGCAACTCCGCCCGTTGCAAGCCCTATCCCAACTGCCAAAGCAGTAACAACAATGGCAACTAAATACTGTTTAACACCCCAAATAAGTTCAGCTTTAGCTTTCCTAATCTCTTTATTAAGCTTAAGAATTTCATTTTCACACTTGTGCTGTTCAGCACGAGCTTTTCTTACATCACCTGTTTTAGTTTTAACTACGTTACTAGCATCATCTAAATTTTTCTGAAGGTTTAATCGTTTATCACGAAGATCTTTAAGTTTCTCATACTGTTTTCCAATGTCTTTTTGATAAGCATCATAAATATTATTAACCTGCTCTCGTGCAGCTTTAACTTCTGCTGAATCACCCAACGCCGTTGCCATTTTCGAACGTAATGCTTTTATTTTTGCATCATTCTCTTTGATGGTTCCACCAATGTTCTGAGCAAGGTGACGATAAAAACCTTCAGTTTGTTGGTTGTGTATTCTTAAAGAATTTAAGAGTTTTCTCTTGTCCTCCTCAGTTGCAGCAGAGGTTTTTATCACATTTTCTAACTCATAAAATGCAGCTTCTCTCTTTTCAAAATCTTTTGAGCCTACCATTATATTAAGTAGTTCTTGATGCTGGTTTCTAGCGTCACTTCTTAGCTTAGGGTCTGTTGTTCCCCACACTGTTACGTTAAACTTTTTTCTATTGCCAGTTTTGATTTTTAATCCAGCAAGTTCTTTCGATAAATCATCTAAGGTATGAACTTCAGCGTAATTTACATTTCCCAACTGTTCAAATGCTGCGCGTTGCGCAACTCTTATAGCGTTTGGACCCATTACTTTACTTAACTCTGCACCCAAAGGTGTGTTCATTAAGTCAGCAACTACTTGTTCTGCGTTTTTTGCTAATGCAAGTGCATCTTTATAAACTTTGTGGATAGGAGCACCACGTGGAACTTGGTGAAATGCCCTAAATGATTCTTCAATTTCCTTTGGGTCACCAGATTTAATTGCATCAGAAAATCTTTCAATTCTATTTAACGTTAAATGAGTTATGTTATCAGCGTTTATAAAACCCATAAACTGATTCATGGCTTCATTTTCAAGTTCTTTAAAGCTATTACTATTTTCAACATGTGCTTTATGAGCTTCTAAAATAGCTGCTTTTGCTGCTACTACATTAGCACCTTCTATTTCACCTAATTTTTCATCCGCTTCTTTAAATTCGCCTTTATTTAAGTGTGCAACTGCTTGGTTAAAGACTCCTTGATGTTGTGGCTGCGCTAAATTTATACGCAAGGCTAGCATTTCGTTAGAAAGTTCAGGACTTAGATTTGGAATGCCAAGAGATTTTTTTGCACTTGCCTCAACAGCCTCAATTACGGTTTCAAGTGCTCCTGCTTGTTGCGAACCACCTGTTAATTGATTGTTAGCAGGATTAGCGTAAGTAATTCCACCTTCTTCGTTTACAGTGGGTTCTGGTGCTTTAAATTCATTTAGAGTATCTAGTTTTGCCTTTAAATCATCGTAAGAAAGCTCTTCAGCGTTGATAGATTTGTGAGCGTCAACAATTGCGGTTCTTAGGCCCAATTTCTTTTCATTAGCAGCAGCAGTATGACCATCTTTAAGCAATGATGCAAAAGCTTGCTGTTGCTCTGTTGATAATGTTTTACTTTCTTTTTGCATTTCATTTGCTGGTTCTGAAGCTGATAATAGTGCTTTATTAGCCATTTCAGATAAATCAGTGTGGTTAACTCTCTTAGCCTCGATGCTTGTTTCAAGTGTAGTTAAAGCAGTATTAAAATCAGCAACTAAATCATCTACTGGGTTTGCAGAAAAGTTCGTTGCGGCTTTAAACTTT
>CAYGTX010000099.1:0-6492 GCA_964352935.1 uncultured Rickettsiales bacterium
CCGCACCGGTTTATGCTGCGCGCAGGCATGATAAAGCAGCTTGGCGCTGGCATTTATAGCTGGCTTCCCCTTGGGTTGAAGGTATTACGTAACATTGAGCGCATCATTGAAGATGAAATGGCGCGTGCTGGTGCCATTCAAGTGCTTATGCCGACCATTCAACCAGCCGAACTCTGGCAAGAATCTGGCAGATATGAAGATTATGGCAAGGAAATGCTCCGCATTACCGATCGCCATGGTCGCGGCTTGCTTTATGGCCCCACCAACGAAGAAGTCATCACCGATTTATTCCGTGGATGCGTGAAAAGCTACAAAGAATTACCACTCAATCTCTATCAAATTCAATGGAAATTCCGTGACGAAATCCGCCCTCGCTTTGGTGTGATGCGCGGACGCGAGTTTTTAATGAAAGATGCCTATAGCTTCGATATGGACGAAGAAAGCGCGAAAAACTCTTATACCTCAATGTATGAAGCCTATTTGCGCTGCTTTAAGCGTATGGGACTCACCGCCATGCCCGTGCGTGCCGATACAGGCCCCATTGGTGGCAAACTCAGCCACGAATTTCATGTGTTAGCCGATACAGGCGAGAGCGAGATTTTCTATGATGAAGCCTTTGAAGCATTGATGGATAGAGACGAAGTGGATTTTGAAGCACTTTCAACCCTCTATGCCGCTGCAGACGAGATGCACGATGCCTCAAACTGCCCAGTTCCTGCTGAAAAGCTTAAAAGCCGTCGCGGCATTGAAGTGGGACATGTCTTTAGTTTTGGCACCAAATATTCAGAAGCCATGAAAGCCACCATCAATAATGTGGAAGGCAAGCCTGTTCCTGTGCAAATGGGCTCTTACGGCATTGGTGTTTCACGCCTAGTGGGCGCGATTATTGAAGCAAGCCACGACGATAAAGGCATCATCTGGCCAAAGCAGGTGACGCCGTTTGACGTAGGCATTCTCAACCTAAAGCCTGGGCATGAAGCCTGCGATATCGCCTGCCAAGAAGTGTATGAAAAATTGCTGCTAGCGGGCAAAGATGCACTCTATGACGACCGCAAAGAAAGCGCAGGCTCTAAATTTGCAACGATGGATTTAATTGGTCTTCCGTGGCAAGTGGCGATTGGTCCGCGCAGTGCTGAAAAGAATATGGCCGAAGTAAAAAATCGCCAAACCGGTGAGAAATGGGAAATTTCAATTGAAGCAGCCATTTCGTTTTTAACCGATGAACGTTAAGATGATCGCTCTTTAGCTGCATGGCTAGAGACACAAGTGGACAGGTGGCCGAGTGGCTGAAGGCGCACGCTTGGAAAGCGTGTTTAGGGGCAACTCTAACGCGGGTTCGAATCCCGCTCTGTCCGCCATAACAAAAAAGCTCGACCTTATGGCGGGCTTTTTTGTTATGGTATGGAAGGTGGATAAGAGACCGCAGGGTTCGACAAAATGCGGCTAAGCATTTTGGACGTGTAGCACCGCGACACGCCCGAAGTGGTGAAGAAAAGTCTTAGCTTTTTCTGAATCAATCCCATTCAGATACATACATGAAGAAGCAACGCAGCACGGAAGAAATTTACGAAAGCCTATGCAATCGCATCCATGAGCGCTATGCCGAGCAGGGCATCGAAGTTTCAGATGAAGAAGTGAAAAAAGCAGCAGATAACTGGTTGCGGTTTTGTAAAAAACTAGTTGAAATAAAGGTAAGTAATAATGACTGAAACACAGCAATTTTTAAATGATAAAAAGTTGAATGAATTATACGATTCTCTCCATAAAACCCACAAGCCCATCAAAGCCACTATCAGTGATGACACACTAAGAGATATAGGGAAAATAATTGTTACGTTTCAGCGACTGGAACATACAGTTCATAGCTTTATTGGGATTTTAGCTAATGTAATGAACAATCAAACAACGTGGCGAATACTTACAGCAGAATTGCCATTTAAGAATTCTCTTTGGATGTTAAGCAACCTTGCCAATCAAACAAGCTTCCCTCAACTAGATGAGTTAAATAAGCTTGTAGACAAAGCATTTAAAGCAGAGGAAATACGAAATCAAATAGTTCACTCGATTTGGACTTCGGGCCCCAGATTCAAAACAACCGCGAAGAAAAAGGGCGTTAAGTTTGTATCTGAAACATATGAAAATGGAGAGCTTGCCGATATATGGAATCAGATTGATAAAATAGATACTTCAATTGATGCTCTTGATCGTAAGTATATTGAATGGTGCAGGGATTGCGGTGATATTCCTAATGGCGTAAAATTTGTGAGCAACTAGACATCTGTAAAATAAGCAATCGAGTGTTCAAACAGGTTCGAATAACGTCCACAACACTTCGCCATTTTCTTTATTCTATATTCCCCATTAAGACAAAAACTCCCTCTCAACACTTGCCATCGCACGCCATATAGCTTAAGTTGGCTTGCATGAAAATATATACTATCAAAACGATCTTTGCTGCGCTTGTGCTAATGATTTGCCTTCCAACATTTGCCACAGCTGCACCTGCAACGCCAACCACACCTCAACAATCACCCATAGAAAAGCCGCTGATTGAACGTTATATTTTAGATGAACTGAAAAGCTTACGCACCGAGCAAGCGGCACTGCGTACCGAGCTTGTAGAGCGCATCGTGCAGTCGAAGCTTGAAAATTCAGATCGCGCCATTCGCTACACCACCGATACCACCAACAATATTTTCTATATCATCACCGCTGCGGCATCTTTGCTGGTGCTGATTGGCTGGAAGTCAGTCCGCGATATGAAAGATAGTATTCAATCTGCCACCATGAACAAGCTTTCTAAACTTATTGATAGTTACGAAGAGCGCCTAGAGGAGGTGGAGAAGAACATGAAAATTCGCTCCAACCAGCTGATTGCCACGCAAGAAGAAATTTCAAACACCAACAAACTACATTCTTTGTGGATGCGCGCTGGCATTGCCCGCAATAATGAAGAAAAAATCACCCTTTATGATGAAATACTCGAAATGCACCCCAATGATGTAGAGGCGATGAGCTATAAGGCCGATACATTGCTTGATATGGGCGAGTCTAAATGGGCATTATCCCTTACCAACCAAGCGATTGAGCGCAGCAAAGACTATTCGTTTGCCTATTGGCAACGCGCCTGTGCCCATGCTGATATTGGCAATATAGATGAGGCCTTTGAAGATCTCACCTACTCACTTGAACTTTCACCAGTCGCTTCTGAAGAACTACAGAAGGAAGATTTTTTCGATTCACTAAAAGAAGATGCACGCTTTAAACAATTGGTGCAAAGCGCCAGTTAAATGGCATCTTTCTTGGCTTTATTCTGCTTTTTTGGATGAGGGCGATTGGTTATTCTAAAAAAACTCTCTATCTCCTCGCGATGACGATTCTCTTCTTGTGATTCTATAATAGATTCACGCATTTCTTCAAGATCACAAAAAAGAATAACATCCCTATCGTGTTGGATAATAATTTGCATTTTATCCTCCTTAACACATTAAATATTGAGGGTTGCAATCAACAACTAATGACTATATTATCATATTAGACTAGTTAGTCAATAATAATTTAGACCAATCAGTCAAAATTAAACTTAGCGTACGAGAAAGCCTTATATGGTGAATGTTAGAAAGTTTGATGAAGAAGAGGTGCTGGAAAAGATTTTATATGTTTTCTGGGAAAAAGGCTACGACTCCACCTCGCTTGACGATCTGATTAAAGCCACTAATGTGAAACGCCAATCGCTCTATAATGCTTTTGGCAATAAAGATGATATGTTCATCCTCGCCTATGAGCGCTATTTGAAGCGCACTAAGAAGGTTATCAAAGCAGTAGCGCATGCTACCGATGTTCCCTTAGCTGAGGCATTACGCGCCATGCTTATCACCCTTACCAACGAAATTAAAAATCCAAACTCTCCACCCGGCTGTTTTATCGCCAACAGCACCGTAGAATTTGCCAATAAAGATGGTGAAATAACCACCAAGCTACAGCAATATTATCGTGAAATTGAACAGCTTTTTAACGATGTATTGCTTCACGCACAACTTCACGGACGTTTATCAAAAGATAAAAGCCCATCCGTTCTTGCCATGTTTCTCATCGGAAATATCACCTCGATTGCTGTGTTATATCGCCTCAATCAAAACCCTGAACTGATTACATCCATGATTGATGAGATGCTTTTGTTATTTACATAACATACAGTCATCCACTCACTATTGGATTTCCTTCGTTCTTCCGCTATAACAACCATCAAACCATGCGCGTAACGGAAAAAGCCAGCCTATGCCCTCTCCTATTCCAGAAATATTCGACTATCAGCAGCTTATTCGGCAAAAAAACAGAGCTAATCCTCGTTTTGCCGCCCATCAGTTTTTATTTGAAGAAGCGGCCAATCTGTTGGGCGATCATCTAGACTGCCTAAAGCGTGACTATCAGCAGGCACTTAACCTTTATGCGTTTAATGATTGTTTGCACAACCAACTGGTTACGCATCATAAGATTAAAAACATTACCACTTGCTCTGCACTGCCTGATTCACTGACACATATCCAAAACGTCACACACACACCACTTGAAGCCCCTCTACTGTTTGACGCCAAGCAATTTGACTTAATCACCAGTTCCATGGGGCTGCATTGGCTGAACGATTTGCCCGGTGTGTTGATTCAAACACTCAAAGCATTAAGGCCTGATGGGCTGTTTCTGTTTAATATGCTGGGTGCTGGCACATTGGATGAACTTAGGCTATCGCTCGCCGAAGCAGATAAACAACATTATGGTGGTATGGCCGCGCGAATCATTCCATTTGTGGAAGTAAAAACTCTAGGAATGCTGCTGCAACGTGCGGGTTTTGAGATGCCCATTGCTGATACAGAAACCATCACCGTACATTATCCAAACCTGAAGCGCCTCATGCATGACTTACGCTATATGGGAGAAGGAAACGCATTGGTAAAGCGCAGCAAGAAGCCTATTTCAAAAGCATGGTTAAACACTGCCGAAGAATATTATCGCCAGCATTTTAGTGATGGCGAGGATGGCTTAGTGGCACATTTCGAAATCATCACTGCAACAGCACTTGCACCTGCTTAATGCCATCGTTTGCGCATAATTTACTTGCGATAGCGCATAGAATCAGCCATATCTAAGGCATAGAAGAATTTATGATGGAATGTAAAGTCACCCCTTATGGCTACAAAACGATTTCTAGAAAAAGACGATCTCTCCACCCATGAACTCGAATTTGTGCGTCGCAGTCATGGTATGCCTATTTGGTGGCTAGCGATTGTTTTTGCATCGTCTTATGTTTTCATCCTAATTTTTGCTTATTTTATTGCACCTGAAAACACGGTGATGATTGTCACCTTCATTGGTGGGATATTGGCAACGCTTGGGGCAATCGCACTTAGCTACGTCTTAAAACAGCGCGACATCATCGCCAACACCGAATTCCAAAATGCTCTGCTTGCAGGCGCAGCACGCATCAATAATCAATTTTGTATCATTGTAAAATATGATGGTACAATTGTCTATTTAGACCCAGAATTCACCAAACGCTTCCCGCAATTCCAACGCCATGAGCTTAAGAATGTTTCAACATTGCTTGAAAAAGCAGGCGATGCTGAAAAAGAACGCCTTTCAAACGCATTAGCCGTGGGTCAATCCACACAAATTTCACTGGACTCTCTCACCATGGATAAAGGCACCAAAGCACTGACTTTGGCGCTTGATCCGATTGGTATTTATAACGCAAATGAAAAAAGCCGTTTAATGCTAGCGGTAGACCCTCTCCCGCGCCCTTCTGGCTATTTCTTCATTCGTGCAAGCGCGGATAATATTGGACTTATGGGTGGTCAAGCCCTGCTTTCAGAGTTCCCCGTTGGTTATTTTATGCTCGATGAAAACTGCACCCTCATTGAATGCAACGAGCGGTTCGCTGAGATGCTGGGTATATCAGTAAATGATGTGTATGAAAATGAACTCAGTATAGAAAAATTTATACCCAATTCACATGATGCATCACTTCTTTTTGAATCTGAAGAAGACCAACATCAGACCATCACCCTCAAAAATAACGATGGGTTTGAAACATCGGTGAGTATGAGTATTCACCTACTCAAAAACAAAGAAGGTACGGTGTTAGAATATCACGGGCTAGCCGTTGAAATTATTCAATCAGAAAATGAAGAAACACTCAACGAAACAGTAAAAGAGCTTATCGATTGGTTAAAATATTCACAAGTTGCCACCGCTGTATTAGATGGTAAAGGCAGTATTATCAAAGGCAATGAGAGCTTTACCAAGCTACTAGGCTTAATGGGTCTTTCCCCACAAAAAGTCACCGATTTAAAAGACTTGGTGGTAGATGAAGACAAAGAAAGCGTGACAACATTTATTAGCACCACCATTGACAAGAAAATCACCACCAATGAAAAGCCAAAAGAAGTGCGGTTACGCCTGCCAGAGCAAGAAGCAAGCGCATCGCTTTTCTTAAGC
>CAYGTX010000100.1:0-6478 GCA_964352935.1 uncultured Rickettsiales bacterium
AAAGCGTGCTGGCAAATATTCGCCATCTTGGAAGTTGAGAGTAGCTTCTGCTTGTTTTTTATAATTACTTACCATCGCCACCATACCTTTGGTGTCAATTTTAGTAGAAATACGGTTGTGATCTGTGGTTGCTGCAAGGTCTGCTACATGCATGCCGCCCCAATATACTTTATATTGTGCACTAATTGTTTCAGCTTGAACATGACTTGAAAGGAGTATGCAGCTTGCGCCCAATACCATGGAAATGTATTTTTTTAGGAATAAGGACTTGATATTTATCAATGTCATTTTCATATATACTCTAAGAAGGTGTCTCAATATCTTCACTGCTTAATAGCGGGTATAAATGATATTTTTAGAATTGTCAAATTGTAAAACATACAAAATGTGAAGATTTCATGAATAAAGAAGATTTTATGAATAAATAGGCGTAACATTGTTACATGAGTCAAAAAGTGAGGAAATATGCAATTCAATAAGTTTACTGAACGCGCTAGAGGGCTAATACAGTCTGCTCAAAATCAAGCACTTGCAGATGGGCATCAACGATTTACGCCTGAGCATTTATTACATGCATTAATATTAGATGATGAAGCACTGACTACGCGACTCATAGAAGCATGTGAAGCTAATCCTCAAGAGGTGACAAAGCGTTTAGAAATAGTGCTTGGAAAACTACCAACAGTGACAGGAAGTGGATCGGGGCAAATTTATTTAGCGCCAGAAACAGCAAAAATATTTGAAGAAGCGCAGGCAATTGCTACTAAGAAGCAGGATAGCTTTGTAACGATTGAGCGATTATTACAGGCGTTGGTTGAGGTAAAAAACACGGAAGCAGGCAGTATTTTAAAGTCTGCTGGTGTAACGTCTGCAAAGTTGCAGGCTGCTGTAGATTTAATGCGTAAAGGTAGAACGGCCGATAGTAGTAATGCTGAAAATAGCTATGAAGCATTGCGGAAATATGCCACAGATTTTACTGAAATGGCATCTAAAGGTAAGCTAGATCCAGTGATTGGGCGTGACGAAGAAATTAGACGTACTATTCAAGTGCTCTCACGCAGAACGAAAAACAACCCTGTACTAATTGGCGAGCCTGGAGTGGGTAAAACCGCGATTGTGGAAGGGTTGGCGCAGCGTATGATAGCGGGAGATATCCCAGAAAATCTAAAAGGTTGCAAGTTGATTGTGCTCGATTTAGGTGCGTTGATTGCAGGCGCTAAGTTTAGAGGTGAGTTTGAAGAGCGCTTAAAAGCGGTGTTGAATGAAATTAAGGCGGCTGCAGGTGAAATTATCCTCTTTATTGATGAGTTGCATACGCTCGTTGGCGCAGGTGCTGCTGAGGGTGCGATGGATGCGTCTAACCTATTAAAGCCAGTGCTTGCACGTGGTGAGCTACATTGTATTGGTGCAACCACATTGAGTGAATATCGTAAATATATTGAGAAAGATGCTGCGCTTGCGCGTCGTTTCCAATCGGTATTTGTGTCAGAGCCAACCGTAGAGGATACAATTTCTATACTTCGTGGCATTAAAGAAAAATATGAAGTGCATCATGGGGTGCGTATTTCGGATGCGGCAATTGTAGCGGCTGCAACACTTTCCAATCGCTATATTACCGATCGTTTCTTGCCTGATAAAGCCATTGACTTAATGGATGAGGCATCAAGCCGATTGCGTATGGAGGTGGATAGTAAACCAGAAGAGATAGATGAGCTAGACAGACGCATTATCCAGCTAAAGATTGAAGAAACAGCACTTGGTAATGAAAAAGATGATGCTTCAAAAGAGCGCTTGGTTAAATTGCGTGAAGAGTTGGAGGAGATAGAAAAGAAATCGGCGGATTTAACAGGTAAATGGCAATCTGAGAAGATGAAAGTGCAGCAATCTCAGAAAATTAAAGAGGAGCTGGATGAGTCACGCCAAGAGCTGGAAGTGGCACAGCGAAATGGCGATCTTTCAAGAGCAGGTGAGTTGATGTATGGCAAGATACCTGAGCTAGAAAAGAAAATTATCGCCATGGAGAAAAAAGGCGAAGCCGATGTGGCGATGGAAGAAGTGTCTCCAGAGTCGATTGCGGGGATTGTCTCTCGCTGGACGGGCATCCCAATGGATAAGATGCTGCAAGGTGAGCGTGACAAACTGCTTCAAATGGAAGAAGGGCTTGGAAAATATGTGATTGGTCAAGAAGATGCCATTCGTGCCGTCAGCGAGGCGGTGAGGCGCTCACGCGCAGGGATGCAAGATAGTGAGCGACCATTGGGTTCGTTCCTGTTTTTAGGCCCTACAGGGGTGGGTAAAACCGAATTGACCAAAACCTTAGCACAATTCTTATTTGATGACAAAACCGCCCTTTCGCGTGTGGATATGTCGGAATATATGGAAAAACATGCGGTGGCAAGGCTGATAGGAGCGCCTCCTGGCTATGTTGGGTATGATGAAGGTGGCGTGCTGACGGAAAGCGTCCGTCGTCGTCCTTATCAGGTAATTTTGTTTGACGAGGTAGAGAAGGCGCATCCTGACGTATTTAATATACTGCTTCAAGTGCTAGATGAAGGGCGTTTGACGGATGGACAAGGTAGAACAGTCGATTTTAGAAATACGATTATTATTTTAACCTCTAATTTGGGCTCACATATTTTATCTCAGCAAAAAGAAGGCGAAGCGGCGTCTGAAGTATATGAAGAAGTAATGGATGTAGTGCGTGGAGCATTTAGACCAGAATTCCTCAATCGCTTGGATGAGATTGTATTGTTCCACCGCTTAGCGCGTAAACATATGGGAGCGATTGTGCAGGTGCAGCTGGAGCGTTTACAAAAAATGCTCGCCGACCGCCAGATTACATTAACCATGACACCAGAAGCAAAAAAATGGTTGGCTGAAAAAGGCTATGATTCTGCTTATGGCGCGCGCCCACTCAAACGAGTGATTCAGCAGGAAGTGCAAAATAAGCTAGCCAATATGGTGCTGGCTGGTGAAGTGAAAGATGGAGATGAAGTGGAAATCTCTGTGAAGGATAAGCAGTTAAATTTGGTTGCAGATAAACAAAAAGCGGCAGAAAGTAATGTAGCTTAAGAAATGCAGCTTATTTTTGCTTTCATTAAAGTTTTATTAAGACTTTCTTAGTATCTTGAATGTAAGTGAGCTGAGAAAGGAGAAGCTATGCCGGAATTTAAAGAATTAAAGTTCACTGTATTTTTTGCGGGAACGCGAGGTCTTACAGGAGAGATTGGTAATGATAAGCAAGTAACTGGTGCTGATGTCCATACAAGCAACACGATTGCATTTTTAAAAAAGCTCATGCGAAAAAAGAGTGTAATAAATGGTATTGAATCAGCGCATGGACCTGGTTCAGTATATACTGTTTCACCAGAGCCTGAAGTAAAATCATTCTTTAGGCGTTTTAAAGATGGAGCTGCAACAGCCTTAAATTCAACAATTGCTACCGCTGCTCAATTGCACGGGCGGTTGGGCGAGAATAATGTCATACAAAATTCAGATCAAATGTTTGATCAAATATTGCAACAAGTTATGCAGTTAAATGAACAACAATCTGAAAGGAAAATTACATTAAACCTTATTGGTGCTTCTCGCGGGGTAATTTCAGCAGAATATTTGATCTCTCGTATAAAGCATGCAATGGCGGAGGGGCAGCCAAATGCAGATTTACTTCGTAAATATATAAGAAAAGTTAATGTTCTTGGTATTGACCCTGTAATTGGTGGGTTTACCGATCGTCCGATGGCAAGTTTAGACTCCACGCTATGGAATGGTTATAATATTTTTGATCCCAGCAGTGAGCTACCTAATGGAGTTCCAATAAATGCAAACTACTATCATTCGGAAACTGGAGATATTCGAATGTTTGAAGGGTTTAAGCGAGCAAGAGAAAGGCCGATAAGGCTACCTGTGCTAAACCGTGATGTATATCCGTTGAATAGTATTTATTCTGGGAATATGCCATTCTTTACTGGTTTTATAAAGAAGTATGGCAATCACTTTTTTTTCAAAGGAAGCAATCATGTTGATATGTATCTTGCAGAGGATGCAATATTTGATGCTACAAAGGGTAAAAATTGTAAAGAAAAATTAGAATTTCTAATTGGTAGAATTAATAGCCCAGCAGAGCAACAAGAGCAACAAGGGCAAGATTATGAGCTAACGGCTGGACGACTTTCAGGTGTCATTACATTGTTTGATATGATTTGCCAAATGGATGAAATGGGGGTGATTGATAAGCAGCAGCTTCCTGGAGGAAATATCAAAAAAATTAGTGATGCACTAGAAAAGGCTCAAGAAATTTATAAAGCTGCATGTAGTGAATTAGAGGATGCTCCTCTCAGAAGGTTTGTTGGGAATAGTGCGCTTGTTTCTGTGCTGCCAAAGGCAGGGAAATTGACTCATGTGGCTAGTCAAAATGTGCCTCCTATTGCAGCAGTAAGAGCAGCAAGTAAGTTGAAAGATGGATATGGTGGTGAACATCGCGGAGATGTACCCCCGGTTCCAGGCCAAACACTATTTACAAAACTGAAGAATTTTCTACCAAGTATGTAACGAAATCAGTTCAACTGAGTCGCTGCTTCTGCTTCATGTTTTATCAGATAATCCACTTGGCGGCGGAAACCATAGAAGATACCTTTTTTCAAGCCACTAAGTTGCTGGGTTGAAAGGGTTTTGACTGAAAGCGGATTAATATGTTTGCCGTGCTTTAAAATTTCATAATGCAGGTGAGGGCCGGTGGAGCGGCCAGTGGTGCCTACATAACCAATCACATCACCTTGCTTTACTTTGCCGCCTTTTCGCTTGCCCTTGCCAAAGCGATTCAGGTGGGCATAAGCGGTTTGATAACCATTGCCATGATTGATGCGCACAAATTTGCCATAGCTGCCATAGCGCCCTAAATAATCAATCGTACCATCTCCTGCTGCATATATAGGTGTGCCGCGTGGGGCAGCAAAATCAATGCCTTTATGCATTTTGGTGTATCCTAATACAGGGTGTGTGCGTTTGCCATATCCTGAAGAAATGCGTGCGCCATCCACGGGTGTGCGAAGAAAGCCGCGCTTGATACTTTTCCCTTCTTTATTAAAGAAGCCGTCATTTTCACCAAAACGATAAATGGCTAATGGAGTGCCCTTGACTGTTAGGGAGGCATAAATAAGGCTGCCATCTCTGGCATAATCACCATTCGAGGTGTAGCCAGAGGTGAAAAACGCTTCAAATTGCTGACCATTTCTAACATCACGTTGAAAATCGACATCATAACTATAGGCTTGAATCATTTGATGGAGGATGCTGGGTGGAATGCCAGCTTCAACAGCAGATTGATAGAGGCTGCCTTTGATTTCTCCACTTGCCTTCTTAAGCTTCATAATAACAGGCTTGCGCTCAACACGCGCAAGAAAAATACCTTCGCTTACTCTGGAAAGCCAGATTTCCTCTAATGGATTTAAGGATATTTTGAGTGATTCAAGATGATAGGGGCCTGTTTTTTGTGTATCGTAATTAAGGAGCTTCACCTTAATACTCTGACCAACACGCAAAGCATTACTATCAAACACGTTGCCAAGTTCAGCAATAGCAAGCTGACGATCATCTGAGCTTATCTCTATAGATGATAGTAGCTCAGAGATGGTGTCGCCCTCTTTGACGATTAATTCTATACTGTCATTATGTTTGTCTTGCGCAAAACTAGAGGCACAAATCATAATAGATATTAGCATTAGTATTAGGGCGCTCATCCAATGATCTGGTAAGCAAGATGTAGATGAGTGCATTTATTCCCATTCCTTAATGCAAAAAGATTCGATAATTCCGTTAACAAGATAGCGACTTGGAATATAGAAATCAATTGTGCAAATTAATTGCATAAAATAAACGGCAGATTTCTGGGAAAAACGAAAAAAAATGATCTTTTTAGAAAAAAAATGAAAAAAGCTGTTGACGGTGTCGAAGTAAATGCATATAACAACCCTCCCACGCTGAGAGCAACGAAACAAGACTTTCAGCATGGTGAACGAAAAGTTCTTTGACATTGTGAATATTTGAGAAGAAGTGAAGGCGGTGATGCGTTTAATAAATATTAAACTTGAGCGTATTGCTGCTTAACTTCGAAAGATTTTGAGCAATCTTGCAATACGTACAAGTCATGATCAAAACTTGAGAGTTTGATCCTGGCTCAGAACGAACGCTGGCGGCATGCTTAACACATGCAAGTCGAACGAGTATGGAACTAGCTTGCTAGGAACCCAGCTAGTGGCAGACGGGTGAGTAACACGTGGGAATCTACCTAATAGTACGGAATAGCCCCGGGAAACTGGGATTAATACCGTATACGCCCTTAGGGGGAAAGATTTATCGCTATTAGATGAGCCCGCGTTAGATTAGCTTGTTGGTGGGGTAATGGCCTACCAAGGCGACGATCTATAGCTGGTTTGAGAGGATGATCAGCCACACTGGAACTGAGACACGGTCCAGACTC
>CAYGTX010000101.1:0-6446 GCA_964352935.1 uncultured Rickettsiales bacterium
TTCTAAGGTTGCGCCATTTGGCACAGCTAATGCAGAGCCACGCTTTTGTCTTAGTAATGTTTATGTGGTAAAAGCCGATGTGGTGGGGGCAGACCATGTGCGTGCCATTGTGGCGGATAAAAATGGTGGCAAAGGCGCAGGCAGCATTAAATGCATGGCGTTTAGAAGCCTAGAAACCCCTATTGGTCAAACGCTTTTAAATGCTGGTGGTAAAACACTTTCACTTGTGGGTAAAGCCAAGCTGAATGTATGGCAAGGCAGAGAGTCGGTTGATTTTCTGATAGATGATGTGGCGATAATGTAGCCTAATTCGTGTGCTATTACGGCTGAATTTCTTCACCATCATAGGCAAAAAGCTTACCTGTTTGTTCTTGCGTCAGTTCTTCCAATACATCTATCAGAAATGATGCTGAATAATCTGCGGTAAAGAGTTTTTCTGGTTTTACATGCTGCTGGAATGGTTTGGACAGATCGCTATCCACCGTGCCAGGGTGCAACCCTACAATGATGGCGTGTTTGTTTTTACGTGCTACTTCAATGCTGGTGGATTTGATAAGCATATTAAGTGCCGCTTTAGAGGCGCGATATGCATACCACCCGCCCAGATGATTATCGGAAATACTGCCAACACGTGCAGAAATAGCTGCAAAAATACTTTTAGATTCGGTGGAAAGTAGCGGGGTGAAATGTTTCATCACCAACGCTGGCCCTATGGTGTTGGTCAGAAATAGCTGTTCAAACTTAGCACGTGAAAGTTCTTTGAGTGATTTTTCTGGCATCATATCATTATCATGCAGCATGCCTGTAGCCACGATGACTTCATCAAGTGATGTGGTGTGCTCTTTTATGTGTGATACAGCGGCTTCAATCGATGCTTCATCGCTAGTGTCGATATGGATAGGGGTGATATTTTTACTATTTGCCACATTACCACTGCGAGAAAGCGCAAAAATTTTGGTGGCGCTATCTCGTGTGGCATATTGTGCCACAATGGCTTTGCCAATACCGCCCGAAGCACCAATGATAGCGACAGTTTTCATGTTTAGAGTTCCTTCTTAAGTGATTCTGCTAAATGATAGGCAGAAACAAATGCATTTTCTACTCTTCCTTCTATACACCAATCACCCGCTGCTGCTAAATGGTTTGTGCTATCGAGTAAAAACGTTTCACCTGCAGCTGTTTTGACATCCGCATAGCCCCAGCGATGCAACGCTTGATGCGCGATATGTGATTTATCAATTTGTAATAAACTGAGCGCTTCCGTTAGAAGATATTCGCGTGTTTGCTCTAAATCGTCTTCCATATGTTCTTCTGCCCACTTAGTGGTGCTTTGTATCATCAGTGATTGCGAGGTTTCACGGTTTGGTTTGTGGTTGTTTTTTGCAATCCAGCCAATGGCTGAATGGTTGACATAGGCGGCATCGAAGGGAATTTCACACTCATTGCTTACACCCAACATCAAACTCATACAGCCTACCATTTGGGGCGTTTCTAGCAGGGATGTTTGCTTGAAGTGCGGCGAAAAAAGCCTATGTGTTTGCGGTGATGGGGCGGTAGAAACCACCCAATCATAATTGCTGAAAATCTCATCATTCTTGGTTTTTAAACACCATTTGTCATTATGGGTGTAGATTTTATCAATCTCAGTTGCAATATGGGGTGAGAAGCTCTCAGCCAATGCTTTACAAAGACTATTCATGCGAGGTGCTGCCACATAATGCGGTTCATCCCATTTGGTAGGCTGTGCTGTTTTGCCTGATTCTAATATCACAAGGTTGGGTTTCCATTGTTTGACGATGCCTTTTTCCATGTAAGGTGAAAGAAAGTTAAAGAATTGCTTATCTTTAATGGTGAAAGATTGTGCAGCGTGATCGAATTCAAATTCGTTGGCATAGCGCGTTGACATTCTGCCACCTACACCGCGTGCTTTCTCAAAAATATCAATCTCTGCCTTATCTTTTAGCAGGTGCGCAATAGATAAACCTGTAAGTCCAGCACCAATAATAGCAATTTTTGTCATGTTATGTGTCGCTCTCCATAGAAAAATAGAAGTTTAAAATAGCGACATATGTCTTACCAAACCCTAACCACTATCTTACAAAAATGTAAGTATTGGTTTTGTGAATAATTGATTATAAAGGTAAACTTCTGGCCATTGTAAGTGATGGCCATTGTAAGTGAAAGTTTTCTTTGACATAAGCAACGAAATGGCTTCCACTGGTAAAGGTTAATGATAGATAGGTTATCCATGCGCGTTTTGTTGATTGAAGATGATACTCAAGTAAGTGAATATGTTGCCAAAGGGATGCGTGAGGCGGGGCATGCAATTGATTGCTCGCTGGATGGCAAAGATGGTCTATTTATGGCTACCACTGAAAATTACGATGTAATTATTACCGATCGCATGCTGCCTTCGCTGGATGGTATCAAGATTCTTAAAACCTTGCGAGGTGCTGATAATCTAACGCCAGTGCTTATTTTAAGTGCGCTAAGCGATGTGGATGATAGGGTGAAAGGCTTGCAAGCGGGTGGGGATGATTATTTGGTGAAACCCTTTGCATTCACCGAGTTGCTAGCGCGTGTGGAAGCACTCGGCAGACGTAATGTGCTGCCTTCTAGTCAGCGAAAAACCTCCGATCAAGTGAAGGATCTTTCGGTTGACTTTTTAACGCGTAAAGTGACGCGGGCTGGGCAGAATATTGATTTACAAACACGCGAGTTTCGCCTCTTAGAGTTTCTATTGCAGCATAAAAACCAAATTGTAACGCGCACGATGTTATTGGAAGCGGTGTGGGAATATCATTTTGACCCACAAACCAATGTGATTGATGTGCATATTAGCCGCTTGCGCAAAAAAATCGGTGATAAAGACGGGCAATTTATAAAAACGGTACGTGGTGCAGGCTATATCATCGAAGCAAATTAATCGACCATATTATCAAAGCTCAAGTTTTTTGATGGCAGCGTTTTTTGCCTTACTACTTGGCAGTGCCACGCTGCTTATGGGTTATTTTCTCTATGACTTTGGTAAACAAAACTATATCCGCGAAACAGAAGCAGCGATTGATAATGAAATCAGCCACCTGCTTTTGATGAAAGGCGATAATAGCGTTGATTATGTTGAAGAATATATCCGTCGCAAACAAACCAATCAGCTTGCTTATCTCTATCTCTTCATAGCAGCGGATGGCACTATCGTTACAGGCAATATTGAAGAAATTCCTAGCGATGTGAAACCTATCAAAGAAGGAATTATTGGTTTTGAAGTCAGTATAGATGGTGAACATAAACAGTTAGCAGCAAAAATTCATTCATTTGCAGATGGCTCACGCCTTGTGGTGGCGCGAGATGTTCAAGATATTATCGATAGTTACGAAACGCTCAAAATACTAAGTGCTCTCATTATATCATTTATGCTGATTGTGGTGAGTGTGAGCTTCTTTATCAGCCTGTTTGTGGTGAGTCGTATCAATCGTATTGCACGCACGGCACAGCATATTATGGATACGGGTGATCTGAAAGAGCGTATCACCATTGATAGTAGTTGGGATGATTTGAGCAATCTTTCGATGGTGCTAAACCGTATGTTTGCGCGCATCGACGAGCTGCTGGAAGGGGTGAGGGATGTGAGTGATAGTATCGCGCATGACCTTAGAACGCCGCTGACAAGGCTGCGGCAACATTTAGAGGATGTGTCGGAAGATGGTGCAGATGCAAGCCAAAAGAAGGCGCTTATTCTGGAAGCGGATACTATTTTGGGAACATTTAACTCGTTACTGCGTATTTCCAACATTGAAAAAGGGAAGCGTCATCAAGCCTTTACTAAAGTAAGCTTAAAGGAAATTTTAGCCGATATGGTCGATTTTTATGAGCCAATTGCTGATGAAAAGCACGTGAAGCTGAAAACGAACATTGACGATGTGCCAGTAATCTCTGGCGATAGGCATTTATTATGCCAGATGATGGCTAATATTATTGATAATGCATTAAAATTCTCACCTGATAATACGCAAGTGGATGTTGGGCTTGCTAGCCATAAGAAAACATTAATACTTACGATTGCAGATCAAGGTGTGGGAGTTCCTGAAGAGGAAAGAGAGCATATTTTTGGCAGATTCTATCGCATTGAGAAAAGCAGAAGCCATGCGGGCAATGGGTTGGGCTTAAGTTTGGTGAAAGCGATTGCAGATATGCATAAAGCAACCATAGAATTAGGTGACAATCAACCCGGTTTTATTATAAAAATCATATTTAAAATTTAACCCATTTACCTCTAACTAATGGGGTAGGTGAATAAACGCTTACAACGAGAAAGAGCATTATGAAGATAGCAATTATTGGTTCAGGTATTTCAGGTTTAGCATCGGCTTATCTGCTTGAACCATATCACGACATCACACTTTACGAGAAAAATGATTATTTAGGCGGGCATAGCCGCACCGTGATTGCCAAAACAGATGATGGCGATGTGCCCGTGGATACAGGGTTTATCGTGTTTAACGAAAAAAACTATCCGCATCTTACCGCCTTATTTAAACGGCTGGGCGTGCCAGTTGCCAAAAGTGATATGTCGTTTGGTGTGAGTATCGACAATGGCTGGCTTGAATATGGCACGCGTAAACTTTCAGACTTATTTGCACAAAAGACCAATTTGATTCGTCCATCTTATCTCAAAATGCTGCGCGATATTATGAAATTCAACAAAGAGGCGCATCATTATTTAGAGCAAGAAACAGAACTTAGCTTAGGTGAATTGCTGGATAAAATGAAAATGGGACGTTGGTTCCGTGATTATTATCTCCTCGCAATGGGAGGCGCTATTTGGAGTACGCCACTTTCAAAAATGCTCGATTTTCCAGCACTTACCTTTTTAAGGTTCTTTGATAATCATGGCTTGCTCACGGTGAATGATCAACCGCAATGGCATACAGTCATTGGTGGTAGCCATGAATATGTGAAACGTATTTCGCAGAAATTTAGTGAGAATATCAAGCTTGGCTGCGGCGTAGAAAAAGTAAAACGCCTCAAAAAACAGATTCAGCTGATAGATGCTAACGGTAAAAAAGAAAGTTATGATCAGGTGATATTTGCTTGCCATAGTGACCAAGCCCTCAAAATTTTGGATGCACCAACCAAAGAGGAGAAAAAACTACTCTCTGCTATTCGCTATCAGCCCAACGAAATGGTGCTTCATAGTGATGAAAGCTTTATGCAGAAACGTAAAAACGCATGGTCTAGCTGGGTCTATCTTTCGGATAAACGAGAAGGCGATGAGCGGGCAGTAGGGCTTAGCTATTGGATGAATAACCTGCAACCACTCAAAACCAAGAAACCAATCATTGTGACGTTGAACCCAGCGCGTGAGCCAGATGAGAATTTGGTGCATGATCGCTATCAATTTATGCATCCTGTGTTTGATGGTGCTGCGATTGAGGCGCAAGGTAAGATTGATTCGATTCAAGGTACAGACCGCATTTGGTATTGTGGTGCATGGCAGCGTTATGGTTTCCATGAAGATGGCCTATTAAGTGCAGTGAATATGGCGAAGAAAATGGGAGTGTCAATTCCATGGACTTAAAGCCACAGATTTTCACCGCTGAAGTGATGCATAAGCGAATTTTTCCGCGAGTGAATCAGTTTAAATATAAAGTCTATTATCTAGCGCTACCTGTTGAGCAGCTTCGCAAAACCTCACATTTTGCTTCGGTGGCAATCAACCATTTTTCAGCCGTATCGTTTCATGAAAAAGATCATGGTTCAATGGATGAGCAAAGTAACGAAGTATGGATTCAACACCTCTTAAAAGAGCATGGCCTATCGGATGTGATAAAGCATGTGATGCTGGTGAGCATGCCACGCATTTTATATTATCAGTTTAACCCTGTAAGTTTTTGGATTTGTTTGGATGAAGATCAAAATATCCGCGCAGTGCTAAGCGAGGTGCATAACACCTTTGGTGAGCATCACAGCTATTTATGCAAGAAAGAGGATCTATCACCTATTGAAAGTAACGATTGGCTGCATGCTGAAAAGTTGTTTCATGTATCGCCGTTTCTTGAGCGAGAGGGAAGCTATGCGTTTCGATTTTCTTACAAAAACGATAAATTAGGCGTGTGGATTGATTATTTTGATAGCAAAGGTAATTTACAGCTCATGACCTCGCTCGTGGGTAAATTACATCCATTAACAAAACGTACTATCCGTAAGGTGTTCTGGAGCCATCCACTTGTAACACTAAAAACCATATTGCTTATTCATTGGCAGGCTGCCAAGCTAGTGTTTAAGCGTATAAAATATATTAGCAAGCCTCAGCAGAAAGAAGAAAAATTATCTGTAAATCACCATGTTAACTAAAATTAATTTTTAAGTCATTGGTGTGACAGGTGGTAGATGTATGATGTATCGACATAGGGAGTGGCGGTGGGGACGGATATCGTTATTGCGCG
>CAYGTX010000102.1:0-5614 GCA_964352935.1 uncultured Rickettsiales bacterium
ACTTAACTCTAGTGCCAGCCGATGGTGTGCTGATGATGATTTATTGAAGTCAGTTTGAATTTCATCAAAGAAATAGCCTGGCTCAACTTCAAAATGCTGAGCTATTGCTGCAAGCATTCCTGCTGATATGCGATTGAGTCCTTTTTCATATTTTTCAAACTGCTGTTGAGATATGCCCACCATCTTTGCAACCTCAGCTCGAGACAGCCCTAAGCTGATGCGTCGCTCTTTCACGCGCTGTCCAACATTTTTATTAATTTTCCCAATATTTATATCTTTCATTTTTATACTAACTATTAAAAGTTTCTATATAATTAACTTATTACTTGACAATAAGCTAAAAATCGTTAATTTATTGGTGAGTATACTTATTCTTAAAACACTATAAGTTAAGATTTCTAGTTGTTTTGAACATCTCTACTTGTGGTAGAGTAGTTTCCATATAATTAAATCAAAGTCAAGTTACTTTTATATTTAAGAACACTTAATCTTCTTTATTATTTTGGATATATGCAAAATTATGTACGCTTAATGAGAGAAAGACGCGGCTTAACCTTAGATGATGTTGCAGGATCTTTAAGTTGCACAAAAGCGCAATTATCAAAGCTAGAGCGGGGTCATATTCGCCTTAATGATGAGTGGCTTGATCGCTTATCAAGGCTCTACAGTTGCTCAGTACATGATTTAATAGATGATGATATCGCAATTAAAACTGGGCAAATAGATTCTGATAAACAAGAAATGAAGCGCTCTTTTGTAACGGCGCGACATATTGGTGTAATTGATTCGCAACAGGTTGGTTTTGTAAACTACCAATCAGAAGAAGAGCAATATCCCATTTATTTCAATCAGCCAGTTAAACTTGCTGCGTTAAATAGTGGTTTAATCAATTATCACGCTTACTTAGTATCGGGAAATGAATTTCCTGCATATCCTGAAGGAAGCCAGTTAATTTTTGCAACAGCTAATGAGCATACTCAATCTTTTATCAAAGAGGGTAGTGTTGTGCTATGCTCACTAAAAACTGTAAATTCAAAGTGCACATCGGAGTGCATACGTGTTATTGAATTTGATGAGTTGGGTATCCCGCACGCGGTGTTTAAAAAGAGAAAGTCTAGGCAGCAATTGCTAACCTTAGCGGATGATATGTTGCTTGGTAGTTTAACGGCGCAGCAAAAGTTAAAATTAGTAGCAGAAGCCGAAATTGACCGACCTTACAAAAAAACAAAGAATCTTTCTATACCGCTTTGTAGCGAAGTTATTGATATTAAAGCTTTCCTTGTAAAGTCAATAGTAGATAAAATATAAACCACTTGTATCGCTAGTTAAATTATTTTAAAGTTTGCGTAATTTAATGCGTAAAGTAGGGAGATACTATTTATGCGTACTAGAAGAGCACGAATAACGGGTTCACGTCCTCAGATTATTCGCCAAATGTTACCACAGGTTGGTCAACCATTTAAGGTTAATGATGTCACAAGTACACATCTTAGTGAAATTATTGAAGATTATATGATTGGTGAGAGCTCTGATGGTCTAAAAGTGAGTGGTGAGCTTACTTTTAAGCCTGTTATAAAGGATAAACCACGCAATCATAGCTATCTAAGTTTGGATACTTCTTGGCAACTAAATCTACAGCAAGCCATTGAAAAATCGTCAGACCTTATTGATGAAGATCAAGATAAGTTTGACCTTTTGCAACATGCGATTGAAAAATATAACGATAATATGAAAAGAAATGTTGTGAAAATGCGCGGTTAAGATTAGTTTATAAGTATATATTTGATGCTAATCATGAATAAATACTAAGTTGTTACACAAAGAAAGGAAGTACAATGCCTAACACTGCAACAGCAAAAAACAAAACTAAAGTAATATTACCTGAAAATTACGATCCTGCTAAAGATGATGATTACATGGGCGAAAAACATTTAGAGTTTTTCCGCCTTCGCCTTCAAGAATGGAAAGATGAGTTGTTAGAAGAATCTAAAGAAACATTAACTCACTTAAAAGAAGAAAACTGGCAAGAAGCAGACATTAATGACCGTGCCACAGTTGAAACTGATACTGCTTTTGAGTTAAGAACGCGTAATCGTTATCGTAAATTGATTGATAAAATTGACGCGGCACTAAGGCGCTTAGAAGAGGGTAACTATGGTTACTGTGATGAGACAGGCGAGAAAATCGGCGTTGGGCGCTTACAGGCTCGTCCTATTGCTACACTATCCATTGAAGCGCAGGAGCGTCACGAGAATTATGAGCGCACTCATATTGATGAAGATGACGCTTAAAGCTTAACTTTACTGAACAAACTAAAGGCGGTACGTGATTTTGTTTTAAATTGCTACCGCCTTTTTGTTGTGTTTTTATGCTTTTTGCTATATCGCTACCTTCCATCATTGCATTCAAATATTATGGTAGAAGTTTCATGTCTGAAAAAATTCTGATTATTGATTTTGGTTCACAAGTAACACAGTTAATTGCACGTAGAGTGAGAGAATCAAAAGTATATTGTGAGATTCATCCTTACAATAGTGTTACATCAGATTTTCTGGAGCAGTTTAATCCAAAAGCTATCATTTTATCAGGTGGGCCATCTTCTGTTACTGTGCAAGAAGGACCAAGAGTTGATGCAGCGGTATTTGATTATAATGTTCCAGTTTTAGGCATCTGCTACGGTCAGCAATTAATGTGTGAATTGTTAGGCGGTAAAGTTAGCAGTTCAGACCATCGAGAATTTGGCAGAGCATTTGTTGAAACAAAAGCAGAAAGCCCACTATTTAAAGGCATCTGGCATAAGGGTACAAAGCATCAAGTATGGATGAGTCATGGTGATCGCGTTGAAAATCTTCCTGAGGGATTTGAAATTATTGCAATTTCAGATGGTGCGCCATGCGCTGCTATTGCCGATGAAGCTCGTCAATTTTACGGTGTACAGTTTCACCCAGAAGTAACCCACACACCTGATGGTGAACAATTAATAAGAAACTTCCTTTTCTCAGTTGTTGGATGCAAAGGTGACTGGAATATGTCCTCTTTTCTGGAGATGTCAGTCGAGCGTATTAAAGAGCAAGTAGGTGATGGAAAAGTCATCTGTGGTGTAAGTGGTGGTGTAGATTCTACAGTTGTTGCTGCACTTATACATAAAGCCATCGGTGATAATTTAACCTGTATTTTCGTTGATACAGGCCTACTTCGTAAAGATGAGGGCATCAAAGTTCGTGAGAGATTTGAAGAAAAATTCCACATTCCTTTGGTATATGTAGATGCATCTGATTTGTTCTTGGGTAAACTTGATGGAGTAGATGATCCTGAAAAGAAACGTAAGATAATTGGCTCTACCTTTATTGATGTATTTGAAGCTGAAGCAAAGAAAATTGGTGGTGCAAAGTTTTTGGGGCAGGGCACACTCTATCCTGATGTCATCGAATCAGTGTCTGTGCATGGCGATGCTTCAGTAACCATTAAATCGCATCATAATGTAGGTGGTTTGCCTGCGCGTATGGATATGAAATTGGTTGAGCCAGTGCGTGAGTTGTTTAAAGATGAAGTGCGGCGCTTAGGTTTAGAGCTTGGTATCGATGCTGAATTAATAAAGCGCCATCCTTTTCCTGGGCCTGGTCTCGCAATTCGTATACCAGGAAAAATCACAGCTGAAAAAGTGAGAATTTTACAAGAAGCGGATGCTATCTATTTAGCAAAAATTCGTGAAGCAGGTATTTATGATAATATCTGGCAAGCATTTGCGGTGCTTCTTCCTGTTAAAACAGTGGGCGTGATGGGTGACGCAAGAACGTACGAGTATGTTTGCGCAATAAGAGCTGTAACATCAACAGACGGAATGACCGCTGATTTTTATGACTTTTCTCATGATTTCCTGCGCGATGTATCAACATCTATCATCAATCGCGTGAAAGGCATTAATCGTGTAGTTTATGATGTTACTTCAAAACCACCAGGGACGATTGAGTGGGAATAATGATATTATCTACTACAATAATTTTTGCGCTCATTTTAAGCACAATCTATATGCTACTTTCATTTAGAGTTATAGATCTAAGAAAAAGCCCCGTAACCAGATGGCTACACCCTAAAAATTGGATTGTAAGTGAAGAAAAACTTTTAAGAGCAATTCGTGGTCATGCAAATTTCGCTGAATATACACCACTTTTTTTGATACTACTTTTGTTATGTGAAAATATTTTTCTAAACCAATACATACTCTTTTTTACAGGTACATTATTTACATTAGGGCGAATAATACACGCTGTAAGCTTTTGTTTTTTAGAAAAACCAAGATTGTGGATGAGAATTTTAGGAACAGCTCTAACATTTACTAGTTTTATAATACTTATTATCACCGCACTTTTATATTTAATCTTTACTTGAGGTGAAGCTAAAACGGCAGTCACTAAGAAAACTTTTGCTTTTTAACGCAAATTCAATTAAAAAGTTAGCTACTCTAAAATTAATGGATTGTTTATTTAATAGGTTTTTAAAAATGCGTCATATTTTAATATCTGCTACACTCGCCATCGCTGCTCTCACAGGTTGTACAAACTTGTCTCAACTTGCTAAACAAGCACCTGCTGGTGATGATTATTACGCATTGCTCTCGAATGAATATCTTGCTTATTCAGCTGCAGAAGCTGAGCAGTATGATTGGTATGATTCCGAATATTTCGCTAAGAAGGGTTTGCGAGCTGCTTCTGGCATAAATGTTCAGCCTGAAAATATTGCTGATTGGGATATTCCATCAAAAGATCATGACAAAATTGCAAGCGAACGTCGTCGCTTAGTTGCCTTAGTAAATGGCCCTGCACGTGAAGATTTTCCTTCTAAAGTTGCACACACACAAGTGTTATTTGATTGTTGGTTAGAGCAGGTAGATGAGCAGTTTCTTATAGATAAAGAATCTGTATGCGAAAGTCAGTTTGAGCGTGAAATTGCTGATATTGAAAGCCAAATTTTACTAGCAAAGCCTGCCATACCTTCAAATGGGGATGATACAAATGCAAACCTTAAGGCAGTTGAATCTAGTCACAGCATATTTTTTGGTTTTGATTTAGCTAAACTATCAATGCGCGGTGAGGCTGTAATTAATGAAGTAGCTGATTTAGTAAAAAAGATGAGTGACTACTCAATCGATATAGAAGGCTACACTGATACAGCAGGTCCAAGTGATTATAACCTAAATTTATCACAAGCTCGCGCTGATAATGTTGCCAATACCTTGATTGAGAGTGGTGTGAATCAATCACTAATCAATGCAAAAGGTTATGGTGAAAGCAACTTACTTGTTACCACCGCTGATGATGTAAGTGAACAGAAAAATCGTCGTGTTGAGATAAAAGTAAATGGTAAGCGCGCAGAGTAGTAAGCACATTTCATATCGTTTTATTGGCTGAGATACTTAATGTATTTCAGCCCAATTATTTCCTATACCAACATCTACTGTAAGTGGAACTGATAAGCTGGCAGTGCTTTCCATCACTGATTTGATGGTTTTTGCCACGTCATCAGCAACACTCTCGTCTGTTTCAATGATGAGCTCATCATGCACCTGCAATAAAATATCAGCCTTTAAGCCTTTCTTATCAATGGCGTCCTGAAG
>CAYGTX010000102.1:5624-6347 GCA_964352935.1 uncultured Rickettsiales bacterium
TTATAATGTCTGCTGCTGTTCCCTGAAGTGGCGCATTAATTGCGGCACGTTCAGAAAACTGCTTTAGCGCAGGGTTTTTAGCATTAATATCACGCACAAAACATTTTCTCCCAAAGAGGGTTTTTACATATCCATTCTCTTTAGCATATTCTATGGTTTGATCCATATAGTGCCTGATGCCAGGATACTGCTTAAAATAGGTTTCAATGTAATGTTTAGCATCGGTTCTACTAATGCGTAACCGGTTTGCTAAACCAAAGGCACTCATACCATAAATGATGCCAAAATTAATGGCTTTAGCTTTACGCCTTGTTTCAGAGTCAATCTCAGCTAGCGGTATGTTAAACACTTGGCTAGCGGTGGCTGAGTGGATATCTAGCCCATCTTTGAAAGCTTGTTTAAGCGTGCCAATATCTGCCATATGTGCTAAAAGGCGTAATTCAATTTGGGAATAGTCAGCTGAAATAAGCTTCTTTCCTTTTGCTGCAATAAATGTCTTTCTAATTTTATTGCCTTCTTCTGTGCGAGTAGGAATATTCTGAAGGTTAGGGGCATTGGAGCTCAATCTTCCAGTGCTAGTTGATGCCATCGCATAATGGGTGTGAACCCTTCCATCATCTTTAATTTGCTTTGGAAGTGCGTCTGTATAAGTTGACTTAAGTTTTGAAATTTGACGCCATGCTAAAATATTATCTGCAATTGTATGTCCATTTGCAGCAACCG
>CAYGTX010000103.1:0-6320 GCA_964352935.1 uncultured Rickettsiales bacterium
AGTGGTTTTCCTGCAACTCCACTTTACATCCGCAAACCGGATGCTAAAATTCCAACTAAAAAAATTATTTAATCTTTTAAATAATAGCGTGGACTTTTCCACCCAAGGTGAACTGCAAGCATACGCGTGGTAAACACACCCACAATAGTTACAATAATACCGATCAAGATTTCATCTGGTGCAATTTTATGCGACTGCCATTGTAAGAATAATGCGAGCAACAACCCCCAAATGAAAGCAATTTCAGGATAAAGCTCCCCCTTCAATGCAGGAATATCAGGATCAGAGCGCAACACATCACGCAGGATACCTCCACCAGCACCGGTGAGTGTTGCAAGAATTGCACCCCACATCCACAATGGTTCAGATTTTGTTGCAAGTGCCACTACCACACCTGTCACAGTGAACGCCGCCAAACCAAGCGCATCAAACACCTGCACCATACTGTTGACAAAACTTCTAAACCCTTTGCTTTTATATAAGGTTGTTTTATGCAGATGATGACTCCACCAATCATACAAACGCAACACAACAAATCCACTCAGCACCGTTGCAATGATAATATAGAGATAAATAGGATCAATCATCACACCTATTGGATCACGGTTGGTTAGAAGATCTCTCACCACACCACCACCAATTGCGGGCAATGAGGCCAATACGAAAGCACCAAAAATATCGTAGCGATATTTATAGGCAAGTAGTAAACCTGAAATAGCAAATGCAAAAGTACCTAAAATATCAATTAAGAAAAACCAACGACTATCCAATGTTTGTGATAATAAGACCGGAAATATATAGCGCTTATTAATGATATTAATATCACCTGTTTCTCGGAGACTAAGAATAGCGTCATTAAACGTTTTAACCGTTTGTTCAGATACCGATGCTTTACTAAACATCAAATGAATATTTTGTGTCACAGAAACAGGGTGCTCTTCCACTTTTTGCTGGAATTTATTTCGCCATGCTACGGTGCTGGCGACAATTCTATCCGCTAAAAACCCATCAATTTTACCTGCGAGCATTTTATCAAAATTTTCACCGTCATTCTTTGAGCGGTAGATGATGGATGCGTTTTCAGCATCTGCGATAAACTGGTTTATGCCGTCATCCGCATAAGCATATCCATCTATCACACCCAGCCGGAAATTATTTTTCTTTATCTGTTTAAGCAACGTGCTTGCATCACTTGCGTTTAATTCACTGGCTTTGCCTACAGGCACATAAAGCACATTGGTTTCTGTACGATATGGAATCGAGAAATATGCAAAATTCTCGCGCGCTTTTGTTTTGGTAGCACCTGTAGCAACATCTTGCTGACCCGTTTGAATATCATCTAGCTGCTCTTTCCACTGCTTTTCATCAAACCTAACTTTGTATCCTGCTTTTTCACTAATGGCTTTTAAAAGCTCAACATCCAAGCCTGTTAGAACTGATTTTCCACTTGAACCTTCAACATATTGAAACGGGTCAAGCATATACCAACCACCTTTTACCGTGTCGGTTTGAGCTTGAGCAAAAGAAGCCCAAAAGAGAGATAGTAATGAAATAATTAGAATTTTACGCATGATTCAACTCGTCACTTAAGCGCTCACTGCTATAGCACAGGCTTGTGCTGATGTATAGCTTCATTTAAACTCATGGGTAGAAGCTTATGCCCATATTGATCATCCCATGCGTTACCATACACTTTATTAATGGTTGGTAATTTTTGTTCTGAAATGCCTTTTATCACCGCTTCAAGAATGATTGCTACTACCTCATAAATATCTGCATTTGGTGATGGCAAACGATGCTCAATGCGCTTATCTTGTAATTGATCACCCACTGCTGGTATGCGAAGCGCGACGGTTCGGTTTTCTCCACCCCAGCTTATGGTAGAGGGTGTGTTTCGGTTAGGGTTTTGATAACGCAAATAGTCGCTTTCATCCGGTGCAAACACAGGCATTGATTGAGGTATAGCAGCAAGCAACGCAGCAATAGACCATAGAAGATGCTGGCTTTCTTCACCCTCATATGAGGAGATAAATATATTTTTATGTTGCTGGTTATAGGCACTCACATGCACATGCATGGCACTGTTTGGCTGATCTACAAAAGGGCGTGCCGCTAAAGTAAATTCAGCATGGTTTAATGCAGCCCATGCTGCAAGCTCTCGCCTTACCATCTCTACTTCACCTGCATATGATAGAATATCTTTAGACGGAGAGAAAACAATTTCATATTGCCCCTCCCCCTCTTCTTCCTCAAGCGTAAGCTGGCAGTGTGATAGTTTCTTTTGAATAGACTCCACCGCATCGCTTAGTTGTTTGAATGTAGTGTTTTTTGCATAAAATTCTATTTCCACGCCAATGCAAAAATAAAAAGAGGTGCTACACGCTTGGTGTAACACCTCTCTTAGATATTGTGTTGATGCAAGCACGAGGCGCTTTACGCAGCAATAGAGTTTTGAACCCACTCAAGCAATGCGCTCTTAGGAAGCGAACCCACTTTGGTTGCTACATTCTTACCATCTTTAAATACAACTAATGTAGGAATACCACGCACGTTATATTTAGCAGGAGTATCAGGGTTTTTATCAATATTGACTTTATATACTGTCAATTTACCTTCCATTTCGTCGGCAATCTCGTCAATGATTGGAGCCAACTGACGGCAAGGACCACACCATTCAGCCCAAAAATCAACCAAAACTGGGGTTGAGCTTGACGCTTCAATTACTTCATTCTCAAAATTTGCATCTGTGGTTTCTTGAGCCATATCAATTCCTTTCTTAATGTTCATCTCAAATAATATATTGCTACATACATCACTTGTATATTCCGTATAAATCAGAATGGCATTAAAGTATATGATGATTTAATAATAACCATCATCTTCATGCAGTTCGCTCAATATAGGAGCTTGGAATATATTTTTCAAGTAATGCTTGCGAAATAGGCATCAACACTGGTGCTTGCACCCATAATAATGCACATTCTATCTGTTTATCTGGGTAGATTTCTTTAAGTAATACGCCATATGCTGCCATTTGTCGTAAATAGGAAGTGGAAATATCACTTTCTGATTTTGGTGGGGTGCGGTTTGTTTTATAATCCACACATAATATTTTATGATCGCCCACATATAAACGGTCAATTTGACCTGAAACCACAAATTTCCCTACCTTACCAACAATTGGCACTTCCGCTTTTGAGCCAGATTGGAAAATCTCTGCAAAATCATTCGATTCTAAGACTTCTAATAATTTAACAACAGTTGCTTCCTTTTCATTCTCTGCCATACCTTGCTGCTCTAAATAGCGCATGGCTGCAACATAACGTTTATCTGGATGCATTTCAGGCAAATATTGCAGTAGACTATGAATCCACACCCCTCGCTTTAGGGCATTGGTTGACAGTGGTGAGGTCAATGCCTGCTGTTCCTCTTCTTCACTTAATTTAGAAGGCGAAAGTGGCTTAGATGGTGTAGGCTCTGCTGGCGCATGCGTATTTAACCACGTGGGATACTCCAATTTTGTTTCAGCCACTAAAATCGCACCATTCACTTTTTCTTCAACTTGCTTTGGTGTACCTTTAATTATCACCAACGAGCCATCTTCTTGCTTTTGCGCCAATGGCTCTAAGGCACGTTTTACAACATGATACCAGTTTTGCAAACGCAAGGCTTCTGCTTTTTTGGCAGATGATGCGTCTTCTTCATCGTTGTTTTCCTTGCCAATGCCAGTGATGAATAATTCATCCTCTGCACGCGTCATCGCTACATATAAAAGACGATAATATTCTTCCCATTTTTGGCGTTTTTTCACTGCCATTTCATCTGCAATCACTTGTGGTAGTTCTGCTGTTTTCGTTGCCCAGAAAGGCAAGATGCTATCGCGATTTGCACCCGTCCATAAAATGCTATTCGCGTCTTTTTTGCCATCATCATAAATATGCGCATCAGCTAAGAAAACGATTGGCGCTTGCAAGCCTTTAGAGCCATGTGCCGTCATCACGCGCACTTCATTGGCACCTTGATCCATATCACGCTTAATGGTGGGTGCGCTCGATTCTAACCATTGCAAACATAGCTGTAAGCTAGCAACATGGTTCTGCTCAAATAGCAGCACTTGCTGAAGGAATTCATTAAGTGGGTCTTCCACTTGCTTGCCAAGTCTTGCAATTAAACGCTGCCTTGCGCCCGACGCTTCTAGCATGTGCGAAAACAACTCAAACGGTGAAAGAAAGTCCACCTGCTTTAGCCAATCTGAAAGTAAGTGATGCGCCGTGTGATATGCTGGTTCTTTCTGATGTTCTTGCAGTGCTTCCCACAAGGTTTTTTCACCGCGATAAGCTGCCAGTTCCATCAATGCTTCTTCACTCAAGCCAATCAGAGGCGACTTTAATATCACCGCCAGCGTCAAGTCATCTTGTGGTAACAACAGAAATTTTGCTGCAGCAAGCATATCTTTTACCGCTAAATGTTCTGTGACTATCAGCCTATCCGCACCCGCTACTGGTATATTGCGCGCTTTGAGTGCTTTATTGATATAGTCTGCCAGCTTGCCACGCTTTTGCAGTAAGATTAAAATATCTTGCGCTTTAACCGGCCTGCCTTTAGAAGGCAAAATACGTTTTTCTTCAAGCCAACTCGCAATGGTTGCAGCTATTTGTTCTGCTAATTTTGCGTGCGAATTTTTTTGCTGATTATTTTCTCTAGGAAGCGGCCATTTTTCAATGTCGTTTTTTTCAGATGTTACCAGCGGCCAAATTTCAACCCTACCCGCCTCACCTGCACGATGGGCTTCATGCTTAATTTTCTCTGGTGATTTGGTGACTGCTGCTTTCAACTCACCTTGAGCAAACACTTCATCTACCGCATCTAGCACCGCTTGAGTGGAACGAAAAGAGCGCTCAAGTGGCACGGTACGCCACTTCTTATCTGCGGCGAGGCATTTTGCTTTTAACTCTCCATGCATATAATCAAATGCATCTGGATCTGCGCCTTGGAAACTATAAATAGACTGTTTTTCATCCCCCACTACAAACAGGGTGCGGTTGGTATCGCGCACGGCATCGCCTGCAAAAAATTCATCACACAAGGCTTTTGCCACCCGCCATTGTTCTGGGCTGGTATCTTGCGCCTCATCAATCAATATATGGTCGATACCACCATCGAGTTTATAGAGCACCCATTGGGCAGAGTTTGACTCGCACAAGAGCTTAATCGCTTTATGTACCAAATCTTGATAATCCAGACGCACATGCATGGTTTTAATATGCTGATAGCGAGAAAGAATGGCATTAGCAACATAAAGCAAGTCGGTGGTTTCAATGGCGATATTAAGAGATTTATACGCATCCCATGCCATGACTATGCGCTCTTGTTCTTGAAGGAGGAACTCTTCTAACTCTGGAAATTTAACTGCTGTTGGCTTATTTATTACACTTGCTCTTGGGGTGTACTTATCTGTTAAGAATATTTTTAGATAATCTAAATAGTTTAAAAACTTTTCTTTATCATCAAGAGCTAACCAATCACCAATTCTTTCTGCCTGCTTTATGTCGTTCTTACCACCCGTTTCAAGCGCCTGCACTGCGTCTTTTAACTTAGCACAGTCACAATATTGAGATGATAAGCGCTCTTGCCAAAACGCTTCAATGGTTTGTTTCTCTGCATTTAAATGGCGATACACCGCATCCGAAACACCCTCTACTCCGCCATGCTGTTCCATGGCTATTTGCAACTTTTTCCAATCATTTAAGATAGATTGCAGCAATGATTCAAAACGATCTTCATCCAATTTCCATGTAAAGCGATGCAGAATATCGCGCAATTTCTCATCATCTTGACCAATAGCGCCCGTAAGCAACCCCATACGCGCTTGATTCATCCATTCCTTCGATTCCACTTCATCCACCACTTGGAAATGCGGCGGCACGTCCGCCTCTACAGGAAAGCGACGAATCAGCATTTGACAAAATGCGTGAATGGTCTGAATTTTAATGCCATCTGGCGTATCTAATACCGTAGCAAAAAGCTTGCGGGCTTGTGCCAACTTTTCTGCATCGGCGGGCTGATGAATCAATTGCGACAAAGCATTGCTTAGCTCTGCATCCGACATCACCGCCCAATCTGCCAGCTTGCTATGAATACGATTTTTCATCTCAGCGGCGGCGGCTTTGGTATAGGTAAGGCACAACAACCTGCCCGGCTTAGCGCCCTCTAGCAACAAACGCAGCCCGCGGTCGGGCAATACTTTGGTTTTACCTGTTCCTGCTGACGCCCCCCCCCATGCAGAATAATCTGCATCTGCCGCTTGTGCCTCTGCAAAG
>CAYGTX010000104.1:0-6304 GCA_964352935.1 uncultured Rickettsiales bacterium
CCCCAGCAACATAGCACCCCAGCGGTGCAACCCTATTTTCTCTTTCAATAAAACAATCGCAGCAAGCGTTGCAAAAAGTGGTGCGGTAAAATTTAAAGCCACTGCATGCGAAAGTGGCACAATGGTTAAGGCATGATACCATAGAAGCATTGCCAGAAACCCAACCACCCCTCGCAAAATATAAAGTTTTGCAGATGAAGTTTTGAAAGCCATTCGATGTTTATAACGGCACATCCACGGCAAGAACAATATCAAGCCAATAACATTTCGCCAAAACACTAGTACCGCAGGATTAACATCTACTGCTAAATATTTTACAATAGACATCATTATCGCTGCAAAGAAACAGCTAATAATTGCCCAAAAAATAGCCTGTGCTGAATTAGAATGCAAAAACACAACTCTACTCGGAAACGATTTCTGATATGTTGAGTAGATCGCTATCAATCACCACTTTTGCTTCTTTTGCTGAATTGATATTAATCTTAAATGAAAGTTTACTCGTGTCCGTAACCAATTGAATAGTTCCTCCAGCCTCAGTAAAGCCAGAAATGTCACTCATACTCACAACCTGAAAAGGCTTAAGCTTCCAGAGAATTTCTCCCAGTTGGTTTTGCTCACTACTATCGATAAATACGATGTGGCACTTACTCCAATTAACTGAATCTGGTCGTTCTCTTACTTTGATGTTTGGCAGTTTAAGATCTTTTATGTTTCTACCAACTGCGCTTAAACCAAGGGTGCAAAGCGTTATGTTGTTTTTATAGTCTCTTTCTTGCCATTTCATATATTGCACAAGTGACGTCACCACTTGAGCAAGCAATCGATCATCAAGCTTGCGTTGCTGCGCCGCTGATGCGAGTGAATAGTAGAGTCCAGCTAGCAGAATCACCACACTCAACAAAGCAACGTTTCTAATTTGAAGTACTCTCACAACACACGCCTTTAGATATTATCTGAATAATAACTAGAACTTCCAAGTTGCTTTTGCGTAAACAGTTCTGCCTATTTCAGATGCAAGCGCCGTATTGGATGGCTTTGAAAACTCTTGATGGCGATCATCGAGCAAATTCTGCCCAACCAGATTCAATTCAAGCCCATCAAGCCCATCAGGTCTCCACGTCAATTGAGTATCAAATCGTGCATAGCTTTGAATGCTAAATGCAGGCAAATTATCGGTAAAGTAAAGAATGTTATCTAACTCCAATGCGGGAGAGAAGTTATAATGAGAGCGCAAGTTGACTTGGTTCTTTGGCACTCGTCCTTCTTCTCGATCCGTTTGCCTATCCACATCCAGATCCATCACTACAAATGAATATCCGCTTGATAATCTCCAATCTCGGTTAACATCCCACTTACCGGTCACTTCAAACCCATAAATATCTGCGCGACCACTATTAGCAATTGGAATCAACACATCCGTTCCACTCACCCTGACGCTGGATAACTCAAGAGAGCGTAAATTAGTGTAATCATTATAAAATGCTGCAACATCCAACAATGTGTCTGCATTTGGACGAATACGATAGCCCACCTCATACGCCAACAAATCTTCTGACTGAATTTCTTGATTACCAAGGTTCTTTTGTAAGCCTCCGGTATTAGTAGAAGTTCCAACCACAAGGCTAATGAAGTTTTCTCCGGTACTTGGCGTTCTTACCGCACGTGACACAGCAGCCCATGCCGTTTGGCTTTCGGTTGGGTGCCACGAAACCCTTGCATTAGGCTGAAACTCAAAACCTGTATAATTGTTAAATTCTAGCTTTGAGCCAAGCGTTAGGTAAAGTTCCTGCGGTATAACAGCGTACTTATTTTGCATGAATCCGCTGTAAAAATAGTGGCTATACTTATCACTTGGAAACTCATGATGTTCCGTTCCTTCTATACTTGAAAGCATATAGCGCGTACCAAGGCCGCTTATGAATTCATTACGATCATTTAAATCACGCGTATTCTGAAAATCAAGGTCCACCGTATGTACTGTTCTTTCCAGCAATACATGGTCCCTTCTCACTAAGTCATAATAGGCCTGAAACACTGATTCAGAACCGTCATTCATTTTTTTGGTAACACGCGCAAGCAAGTTACCACCATTATTATTATCTTTCTGATTATTTTCTACTGGAGTGAGCGAGATAGGCACCGTACGCCTATCTTTTTCGGTGAAGTAAACATCACCTTGCAACGTCAGTTTATCTGCACCGGTTCCATCAAAATCTGCTCTAAATCCCGTACGATATTGCTCCCACGCGTCGCCTGAGCTTTGCCCGTCAATACGAGTAGTCGCCCCTTTACTCACTTGCTTAGCATATAAACGGTAGTAGGAGTTTTCATCAATTTTTCCACCATATCTACCCACTTTTGTAAAGCCAACATGGTCATTACCATAGGTTGTCCCTACTAATGCACCTTGTGTTTCAGAAGAATGTTTTGTGATAATGTTAATTACACCATTAACGGCATTTGCCCCCCATAACGAAGCACCAGGGCCTTTAATCACCTCAATACGCTTTAAATCTTCCATCACCAGATCTTGAATATCCCACAAAACCCCAGAAAAAGTTGGCTCATAAACACTACGACCATCAATAAGCACAAGTATCTTTTCACCAAGCTGGGCGTTAAATCCGCGTGAAGCAACCGCCCATTTATTACTATCAATCTGAGCAACATGAAGCCCCGAAGCAAGCCTGAGCGCCTCAGCAACATTCGTTACACCTGCACGGCGCATATCTTCGTTTGTGATCACTTGAATAGCTGCAGGCGCATCAAACGCCCGCTCTGATTTTTTCGAAACTGAAGTAATGCGAAGATTCTTAAGATCCTCTAATGAAAAAAGCCTATCATCCGCAGCATGCACTGGTTGCGAAAAAGCCATCAGCGTGGCAGATATTGCACAACAAAATGAAAAGCGCTTAAATGGGACTAAATGCAACATTGATATTCTCCTACCTAGAATAATATTAATACTTAAAGCCACTCACTGGGCTTTTTAACTTAGTATCAGTATGAATATAACGATTCAGCGATCACCTTGTCACTAACATCCGATTCCTCACCATAAAGCGGATTAAAATCGCTATAAAGAAGCTGTCTTGGCACACCATTCCAGCGCTCTTCATATGGCAGGATTATATCATCACAAATTTCTATCTCCACCCCTATATTCATTTTCTTTAACGCCACTTTAATGCGGCGTGCAGATGCAGGGTGTGCAGATGCAAATAAATAGCGTACATTATTTGCTATCGAAAAGTTAATAACCGAGCGTAAGATGTTTGATGAACAGCTCCAACTTGCCACTTGAGGGATTGCAAAAATACTTTTGAATACCCCATGAGGTGTTGCTTCAAGATGAAATTGCGGGAAATGCTGTTTTAAATCGAACCCTTGTTTTTCCAAGGGGAACTTTTCTCGCTCTCCTTCGCCATGATTGATAATAACCACTGCGCCGCCCACACATTTTCCTTCATAGAGCACCGTCAAAACATTACTATCTAAGCCGTAGTCCCACCCCTCATTTGGAGCAAGTGATTTACACGTCACATCTCTGGTAGCAAAAACTTGCTCACGCGTCTGAAGAAAATCATTCAATAAAGCAGGGTCTTTCGTAAACACATACTCCAGATCATGCTCTTCATGCTCAAGCTCTAATAGCTCAGGGTAAATGACACCCTTTTTCATCATAGAATCTGGGAGCAATAGATTTAGATCATTCATGTTTTTCTCCTAAAAGGACAAGCACTACAACTTGGTTTACCCAGCAATGAGGTGCTTTTCTCGCAAAAACAGCTCACGCTCACTCTAAAGAGACATTTTAATACCACCTACCAAAAAGCCTTCCGCTTACGCAAAAGCAAACCCTTTAGCAAACTGCACTTACATACCAGTATAAGCAAACCACACCAACACAGCGTCCTATTCTCCCCGAAGGTTGAATTTAATAAATTAACCTTCAACCTTCGATATATACATAAAACCACAAAATAATCAACCAAAGATTTAATATATACTAAGATTTTCCATAAATTAGTTCACAAAACCCACTGAAAAACCAATAGTTTCTTTTTTTCTTCAAAGCTTGAGCGGAATATGGTAGTCGTAATTTAAGGTTGCTTAAGTTTTATGTTAAGAATACTTTAGGATGTTGTCGAAACATCAAAGCATGACCATCTAATGACTAATGCTATGTAAAATAAATAATTGGATATAAACACACGCCTTAGATGAAAGAAGTTATCACCAAATTTTATAATGGCTCTATCACACATAAAATTATGTGGATGGTGATGTCTATTATTGTTAGTATTTTCATATTAAGCTTTCTTTCCTTTTTAACCTACGACGTTTACTTCAACACACGCCAGGCCATACGAAATGAAGTAGACTTAGTAGCACGTGCCGTGAGTAAGCGCGCTGCACCTGTGATGCTTTTTGAAGATGAATTTGAAGGCAATAAAGTTATTTCTGAAGCAAGCATTAAAGACTCTATCATACTGGCCTGTCTCTACACCAATCGCAACACGCTGCTTTCGCAATATCGGCAAGAAACTGATCAAGAATCCTATTGCCCACCTATTGCTCCTGAAAAAATGGGGATTATCTCCACGCTAAGAACCATCGCCATCCACAAGGCCGTTACTTCACCCAACGGTGAAAAGGTAGCGTCGGTTTATATTGTATCCGACATGAGGCAAATTCTTGAAAAGCTCTATGAAACATCACTGGGTGCCATATTGTTTCTAGCCATTGCATCACTGGTTGCTTATGAATTAGCAACCAAGGTAACAACTATCATCACCACCCCTATCCTAAATCTTGCTCAAACTGCAAAGTCTGTAAGTCGCAACAATTACTCGGCCAGAGCAACAAAAATGTATGACGATGAATGTGGCCTTCTTACCGACACTTTCAACTCGATGATGCAAAAAGTGGAGCACCACAAAGAGATGCTCAATCAAATTGTGAATAAACGCACAAAAGATTTACGCCACACGGTAAAGAAATTAGAAAGCTCCAACGAAGAGCTAGAAAAAGCAAGCCGATTGAAGCAACTATGGATTCAGAATATGGGGCATGAAATCCGCACTCCCATTCACCAAGTATTACAATTTTCTACGTTTGGAATGAAAGAGTATGCTGATAAAGATGTTCCCCGTGAAGATATAGGCAATTACTTTTCCCGCATCCATACTTCAGCCAACCGCCTTTGCAAGCTGATTGAAGGCTTACTTGATTTTGGAAAGCTTCAAAGTGGCAAAATCAATATCGACCCTAACATCAATGATATTAGAGAAACCGTGCTGACCGTAGCAGAAGAGATTGATGGCATGGCAGCAGATAAAAACATTCGTATTAATATTTGTGAAGCTGATTTTAACACGAATATCGTTTTTGATAATAACCGCATTTCTCAAGTGTTGATTAATTTATTAGTCAATGCCATTAAGTTTTCGCCAAAAGATGGGCTCATCGAAGTGATTTTTGATAAAGCCAAGATGGGTCACAAGGATGTCATCAAAGTTTCAGTAAAAGACTACGGCATTGGCATTCCCGAAGGGGAAGAGAATGATATTTTTGACACATTCACACAATCAAGCAAAACCTACGATGGCAGCGGGGGAACAGGGCTTGGCCTTTCTATTTCAAAAGAAATTATCCTCTTGCATCAAGGCACTATTTACGCAAAAAATAATGGCAAAAACATCGAAGGTGCAACTTTCACCTTCACCCTTCCTTTTACAGAAACCATAGAGGGCAACCATGGAAGCTAATCTAAAAATGGAATCGGATGTAAAAATGAATGTATTGGCCGTTGATGACAACGATATGAACTTATTCATTTTAGCCAAGAACTTAAAAAATAATAACTATAATGTGATTGAAGCAAGCGACGGCCTACAGGCATGGAAGCATCTGATTGAGACCCCCGACGCTATTGATTTCATTCTATTGGATCGCATGATGGCAAAGGTAGATGGACTAGAGATTGCCCAAAGAATGAGCAAGCACCCTCGGCTACGCTTTACACCTATCATTATTGAATCCGGCAAGGTGGGCTCGACTATTTTTGAAGAAGCACATCAAGCGGGCGCATCTTATTATCTGGTGAAGCCTTTTAATGATGAACAAATGATAGAGATCTGTAGTGCCGCTAAACAAGACGCTTTAAAGTATAAACGGCTTTCACAACGCATAAACAACGCCCCTGAAGCAAAAGAGACCTATCGCATTTCTTCGCTTGAAGAGGCAGAAATAGCAGCAACCTCTGTCGCAAAAAAAGCCAAAGACCCTATGGCTACCG
>CAYGTX010000105.1:0-6281 GCA_964352935.1 uncultured Rickettsiales bacterium
CCACTGTTGTATGTATCGCAAACACAGAGCCACGCATCGATAATGTGCCTGTTCTCGACTTTTTACATAAAAAAGCCAAAGAATCTTCTTATGTTAACATCCACTCTTATGGCGCAATTACCAAAGGCCTAAAAGGTGAAAAACTAACGGAAATGGCACTTCTTAAAGAAGCTGGTGCTATTGGCTTTAGTGATGACGGCCTGCCCGTTATGAACTCACTCGTCATGCGCCGTGCGATGGAATATGCCTCTGCACTCGGTGTAGTGATTGCACAACATGCAGAAGATTGTAATCTAAGCAATGGCGGCTGCATCAATGAGGGTGAAGTATCAGCGCGTCTTGGTGTGACAGGTATTCCAAATGCATCTGAAGCTATTATTGTTGAGCGTGACTTATTACTGCTTGAACTTACAGGTGGTCATTATCACGTATTACATATTTCTACCCACCAAGCCATTGATGCGGTGCGTCGTGCCAAGGCCAAGGGTTTAAATGTCACATGTGAAGCAGCGCCACATCACTTTATCCTTACCGATGAAGCCGTGATGGACTATCGCACATTTGCAAAAATGAACCCTCCTCTTCGCGCAGAAAAAGATCGCTTAGCCATTATTGAAGGCTTAAAAGACGGCACAATTGATGCTATCGCAACTGACCATGCTCCGCATGACCAAGAGTCAAAGCGCGTACCTTTATCTAGCGCTGCGTTTGGTATCGTAGGGCTAGAAACCATGCTTCCTCTCTCTTTAGAGCTATATCACCAGAAACATATGACCTTAAGCGATGTGCTTGGTAAAATGACATGGCAAGCAGCAGATGTAATTCATAAGCCTGAATATGGACGCTTGAAAAAAGGCGGACTTGCTGATTTAGCCATCATTGATCTTGATCATAAATGGGATATTAAAATTGATGAGTTTTGTAGCAAATCAAAGAACTCACCTTTTGATGACTATGAAGTAAAAGGCCGCGCAGTTCGCACGATTGTAGGTGGAAAAACCGTTTATAGATTGGATTAATCGTAATGGCAGATTTTGATTTAGCATTAAAAAAACAACATATTATTTTACCTGATGCTAATCCTGCTGCCGCAAATTACATCCCTACCATTCAACATGGCAACCTACTCTATATTTCTGGTCAAACCTGTCGGTTAAATGGAAAAATGGAATATACAGGCGTTCTGGGTGAATCCTCCACTACAGAGCAAGGCGCTGTTGCGGCTGAATTATGTGCAAAAAACTTACTCGCACAAGTGCAGCATGCATGTGGTGGCACGCTAAACAAAGTAAAGCAATGTATTCGCTTAGGCATTTACGTCCAATGCACCCCTTCTTTTAATGAACAGGCTATTGTTGCAAATGGTGCTTCTAACTTAATTGTTAGTGTCTTTGGTGAATATGGCAAACATGTAAGATCAGCCATTGGTTGCTCTGCTCTGCCTGGTAACAGTACGATTGAAATTGATGCTATATTTGCGATAAATGCATGATAACGCTAAGCCCAGCCGAAAAAACCACTACACCAGCCGCGCCCATAGCACCAGATGCTATTGCGAAAGCGCATCAACGCATTTGCGACCATATTCATCGCACACCATTACTTTCATCATCGCAGTTAAATGCCCGACTTGGGCATGATATCTTCTTTAAAGTAGAAGCATTTCAGAAAACAGGTGCATTTAAAGCACGTGGCGCACTTAATAGCTTGCTTGAGCTTAAGGAACAAAATCAACTTCCTGCACATGTAGTAACATTCAGTTCTGGCAATCATGCACAAGCAGTTGCTTGGGCGGCGCAGAAATTAAAGATTAAAGCGACTATTTTCTTACCTGAATTTACCTCAGCCATCAAACAACAAGCTACGCGCGCCTATGGTGCTAATGTCATTCTGACAAAAAACCGTCAGCAAGCAGAAGAGCAAACGGCAAAAATGCATGCAGAAGGCGCTTATTTTCTCCATCCATTTGACCATGACGGCGTCATTGCAGGACAAGGAACCGCCTGTTATGAAGTGCTAAAATATGACGAATTAAAACCAGATGCTATTTTTGCAACATGCGGCGGAGGCGGATGGCTATCAGGCACTTATCTTGCAAAAGAACTGCTTTTACCATCAGCATTGGTTTTTGGCGTAGAGCCTTTAAATGCTAACGATGCTGCAACTTCTTATCGCAAAAAACACATTCATCGTTTTAATGATTCTCCACCCACACTTGCTGATGGTGCACGTGCCATGTCGGTTTCTCCGCGCACATTCCAATATCTTCAGAAACTTGATGGTTTTTATGAGGTGAGTGAAGAACGGATGATCTATTGGACACAGTGGCTTAGCCATTTACTAAAAGCTACAATTGAGCCTACCTCTGCTCTTTCGATGGAAGGTGCAAAGCAATGGCTAGAATCACAGAGCAAACGAAAGACTATATTAATATTACTATCAGGTGGAAATATTGACGCTGAAACTTATCAGAAAATATGGCAGCAAAATCTTTTATGATTCTGAAACATCTTTATAATAAATATTTATCTTTAACGCCCTATTTCAGATGATTTTCCTATTACACGACTTTTGTCCAATAACGCTTCAATATCAATAATATTGGGTTTAAATATTTCTTGTTGAAGCTCGTCTATACGATTGCCAACAGCATGATCTGCTTCGGTTTGACGAGATTCTTTTTCTTTGTATTCACCGCACCACACGCCCCACTTACGTTGCACTTCATCATTTGTATTGTATTGGCTTGATAGGCTTGAATACTATAGGCAAAACGCTTACCTTGATTATCTTCAACCACATAAGTTGCGCCACTAAATTTATTTTTATTGCCCTCCAGAAAATCTGCCACGGGTCTGTCTTCAAGTGCAGGAAAGCGTGCCTTATTATTTTCAAATGCTAGTGTTTGTTCTGTGGTTAAACCTGCAAGGCTAGATGCTTGATATAACGAAACAACGGGTATATTCACCTCTTTTACCAGCATTTTTCTAACGCTTCGCACCCTATCTGTTACGGTTTTTCGCTGCGATGGTTTTTGCATCACAGATTCACTAACCAACTGTTTAGAAACTTCATCGCCACCATTCACCAGCAAAGGAGTGGACGGCCTCACCGTATGGATAATACAACTTGCCGCTTTTAGTTTTTGTTGGCGCATCATGTTTGAAATGAGCAATTCTATTGCTGCTTGCGTTCCCACCAATTCCAAACGGCTTTTAGCGCCTGATGTCACATCATACTTCGCACCTTGATCCATTAAATCGCCAATAAAATGTTGATGTTTAGCGTCATTAGGATGCAACGCAATAGTAGACATATAATGTGCTGCTTCTTGCAAAAATGAATTTTCTTTCATGCGCATCATTTATTTTTGATTATTCTCAAAAAGAAAGAGCACGGCAAGCCGTGCTCTTTCGGGAACGTTGAGGGAGGAAAGGAGTCTGTGTGATGTTTAATTATCACTACTATTTTTAAGGACCGTTTCGGGTTACTTAAAAAGAGTGCTAATAACTAACTCTTTTTTCTCCATTCCCATTTTAGCCTTATTACAAACTCTTTATCCGATTCCCTTGTTCACCTTCTTTCCTTTAGTTAATCTGGCTTCCCTTGCCCGATAACTTAACTATAGCAAAGCAATGTTACAAAATTATGACAAAATCGAAAAAATAGCGTATGTTGCCATGAATTTTAGATTGCGATAAAGTTTAATGATAAACTCCCTACGCATAATATATTGCGGGCTAAAGGTTGGCTCGGTTTTATAGCCTTGCGCTTTCACCGATAATCCGCACAAATAATTTAATAGCCGAAGTCGGAACTTATGACTCAAGAAAAACTTGTATTAGCCATCCCTAAGGGAAGAATTGCAAAGGAATTAGTGCCGTTGCTAGAAAAAGCAGGCATCACTCCTGAAGACGCCTTTTTTGATAAGAAATCACGTTTGCTACGTTTTACTACCAACCTTGCGCATATTGATATTATTCGCGTAAGAAGTTTTGACGTACCTACTTTCGTCGCATTTGGTGCTGCTGCATGTGGTGTAGCAGGTAGCGATGTATTGACCGAATTTGATAATACCGAAGTGTACGCGCCCTTAGATTTAGGCATTTCGCGATGTCGTATTTCCATCGCTGAGAAGAAAGAAGATGCAAGCGACGACCACCCATCTAATTGGAGTCATATTCGCATTGCCACCAAATATCCTTCGACCACCAAACGTTATTTTGCATCACGTGGCATTCAAGCAGAATGTATCAAACTCAATGGCGCAATGGAACTTGCGCCTAATTTGGGGCTATGCCGCCGTATTGTCGATTTAGTGGACAGTGGCAAAACACTACAAGAAAATGGTTTGGTTGAAGTTGAAAAAATTGCGGACGTTTCATCTTATTTTATTATGAACCGCACCGCGCTTAAAACCCGCACCGATGAATTAAATGATCTTCTAAAACGTTTCGAGGAGGCTGTTCGTGGCTAAATGGTTTCGCTTTAATGATAAAGATTTCTCATCTGCGCTTACCTCTCACCTATCCACAAAACTCGAGATGGATGAAGAAATAAATAAGCGCGTTACTTCCATCATCCATGAAGTACAACATACAGGTGATGATGCTTTAGTTGAGCTTACCAATAAGTTCGACCGCCGAAAAGTAAACCACTTTAAAGAACTTATCATCACACAAAAACAAATTGATGCCGCACGAAATGAAATTGATAGTGAGCTTCTTGCATCATTAGAACTTGCGGCTGCGCGCATTGCAGATTATCACCAAAAGCAAATGCCGCAGGATATGGATTATACTGATGCAACCGGTGTAAGGCTTGGTAATTTATGGCGTGCCATTGATGCGGTTGGCTTATATGTTCCGGGTGGGCTTGCGTCTTATCCAAGCTCAGTGCTGATGAACGCCGTGCCTGCAAAAGTAGCTGGCGTAAAACGATTAGTAATGACCGTGCCCGCACCTGATGGCGTATTAAACCCTGTGGTATTAGCAGCAGCAAGCGTAGCAGGTGTTGAAGAAATTTATACTATTGGTGGTGCGCAAGCGATTGCAGCACTGGCATATGGCACGGATACTATCAAGCCTGTCAACACCATCGTTGGGCCAGGCAATGCCTATGTCGCAGCGGCTAAACGTCAGGTGTATGGCAAAGTTGGCATTGATATGATTGCTGGGCCTTCTGAAATTTTAGTGATTGCAGATGACTCTGCTAACCCTAAATGGCTTGCTGCTGATTTACTCTCACAAGCAGAGCATGATGAGGCAGCGCGTTCTATTTTACTCACAGAAAGTGAAAGCCTCGCCAAACAAGTAGAAGCAGCCATTGAAAGCTTAATTCCTACTCTTGACAAAAAAGACATTGCACGCATCAGTTGGGAAAATAATGGCGCAATCGTCATCGCAAAAGATAAAGCGCATTTAATTGCACTCACCAACGAAATGGCAGCAGAGCATTTAGAAGTAGCAACAGAAAATCCTGAGGAGTTGCTGCCGCATATTCAACATGCAGGCGCGGTATTTTTAGGGCACTACACACCCGAAGCAATCGGCGATTATATGGCAGGGCCAAGCCACGTCTTACCAACCGCTGGTACGGCTGCATTTTCGTCTGGCTTATCGGTCTATGACTTTCTAAAGCGCATGTCGTTAATTGGCTGCTCAAAAGCCGCGTTCGATTCGCTTTCAGATGCAACTGCATTACTCGCAGACTCTGAGAATCTCGGTGCGCATGCACTTTCGGTTAGAATTCGTAAAGAAGATAACGCATGACCACACATATTGAAAAAATACTTTTACATCACGCCACCATCTCGCAGCGCGATGAGTCATTAAAAGAAAATCGCGAACGTGTGATTGCCGATATTTTGCAAGGCAACCACTTCCGCGCACTCAACCATAAAGGCCCTTATCATCTTTATTTAGGCTTTTCTGAAAATCGCCTTACCATTGACATCTGGAACACCACCGAACAGCAACTTGAAGAGATTGCCATTCCTTTAAGTCGTCTTCGTTCAACGCTGCGCGACTATCATATTATCTGTGAAAGCTATATTGACGCGGTTAATAACGCAGAACCTCACCGTGTAGAAGCCATTGACATGGGGCGGCGTGGCATGCATGATGAAGGCGCACAGCAGTTGCAAGATATTCTTGGCGATTGGGCAGAAACAGACAAAGAAACAGCTCGAAAACTTTTTTCACTCGTTTATTTTTTACAACTTCGTTACTCGTTTTTAAAGTTAAACGCGCTTTTACGAAAATTTTACTTGAATTTGTAGT
>CAYGTX010000106.1:0-6269 GCA_964352935.1 uncultured Rickettsiales bacterium
ACATAAGTCGGCGAATCAAGTTTCGCCGACCATCCGGCAGGCGCTACATAGTGCCAACTGCTTTCCGCCGGCCGAAAGGCTTGCTGCTCTAATGCTGTTTTCGCTAGCTCGCTCTTTACACCCAACCAAAAGGGCCAACGCGTTAGCGGGTAAAGCCCAAAAAAACGCAACGATGTCTGGTATTCATCAGGAACACTTACTTGCTTTTGTAGCGCGTGCCAAGGTTCTGGATCGGCAGCCAACTGCGCTAACAGAGGCGCGACACATGGCGGCGCCACTGGAAGACCTTCGGCCTCATTTGCCAATTGATTCGACCAAATTAACCAATCGAGCCGACCCGCAGTATCAACGACCCGCTCAGACAGCATGGCCAGATAGCGATTTACCCGAAGAAAGCGGTAACCTGGCACGGGCTCATACAGTGTGTAGGCCTGCGCTTTGGGCTCTGAATATTGCGCCGCGCATTCCGCCCCCCATGGTTTGATAGGCGAGACGGTGCACGCGCTGACCAGCAACAATAACCCAATAGCGCTCAACATTACGCACCGACGGCGCGCGCGAACAACCCATGCTGAAGATGTCAGGCCGGGCACGCCCTTAATCCGCAGCTTGCTGACGCGCCTTGGCACGCAACTGCCGTTCGGTAGGTGCACGCCCGATATGTACATCATTACGCTGCTTGGCCAGCTCGATTTGACGTTGACGCTCCTCAAATCGACGACGCTGTTCCATCGTCAGAGTGGGGTGACAGCGAGGACAGCAAATTCCCTGCTCATATAGCGCGGACTGCTTGTCGGCATCAGTAATGGGGTGCCGACAGCCGTGACATAAATCGAAACTGCCCTTTTCCAAGGCGTGGTTTACTGCCACACGATTGTCGAATACGTAGCATTCACCCTGCCACAGCGACTGCTCCTGTGGAATTTTCTCCAAATAATTGAGAATGCCACCCTTCAGGTGATAAACCTCTTCAAATCCCTGCTCTTTCAGCAATGCAGTGGATTTCTCACACCTTATGCCACCCGTACAGAACATCGCCACTTTTGTTTTTCCATCTAGTTTATCTTGCGCCCAATTTTCCGCCCATTTTGGAAATTGACGGAAGGTTTTTGTTTTAGGGTCTATTGCCCTTTCAAATGTACCAATGCCAATTTCGTAATCATTACGCGTATCAATTACCGCAACATCAGGTGACGAAATAAGTGCATCCCATTCTTTTGGTTCTACGTATTTCCCTACCAGATTCATATCGAGCGTTTCCTGCCCCATACGAACAATCTCTTTTTTAAGGCGCACCTTCATACGCTCAAAAGGCTGATTATCGTGATAGGATTCTTTCCATTCTAAATCAGCTAAGCGTGCGTCACTGCGAAGATGAGCAAACAACGCATCCACGGCTTCACGCGTGCCGGAAATGGTAGAGTTTACCCCTTCATGCGCTAACAAAATAGTTCCTTTTAAATCATGCTTTTTGCAAAATGCAAGCAACGGATAGCGCATTTCTTCAAAATCCGGCAAAGGCACAAATTTATAGAAGGCAGCAATTACAACGGGTTCTAATTGGGTCATCGTCAGTATTCTGGCTGATATTGTTTATTTATCGACTCTCGGTTTTTCTAGAAAACCGTATTAGCAAACAATTTCGTTTGTTTTTGTCTGCCTTATATGCCAATTTTAGCGTATTTTTGCAAGTGTATTCTTGTGTTTAGAAGTGGCTGGCTTTATATTAAATAACAAAGAATCATTTAGAGGGCATGAATATTATGGTGCATATTAATTCGCTAACAGACGGCTTTAAAACCTTCAAAGCGACAACGCTTCCTCGCCACCGCGATCTTATCACCCACCTTTTAAAGCAGAAGCATAAACCTACATCCCTCTTTATTGCCGGCTCTGAAATGCGCGTAAGCCCTGACTTGCTTACAAGCTGCAGACCGGGAGATCTCTATGTTATACGCAATATTGCAGGGCTTGTCCCTCCTTTTAATAGCAGCGGGGCAAATGGCACTATTTCAGCCATAGAACATGCTGTAACACGCCTAAACGTTGAAAATATTGTACTTGTAGGTAATGCCTATAGCACTGCTATCAAAACACTGATGGCAGACGACTTTGACCCTTCCAATAAAGAAGACCACATTGCGCAATGGCTTGCAATCGGAATAGATGCACGCAATGCTGTAAAAGAGCAGCTATCACATCTTTCTCAAGAGGAACAAGAGCGTGCGTGTGAACAAGAAATTTTATTGGTTTCACTCCGAAATTTATTTAGTTATCCATGGGTTCTAGAAAAAGTAGAGAAGAAAGAATTAGCGCTTTATGCTTGGCATTTTGATATACGAACAGGTGAGTTACTCAGCTTTAATCCAGGTACTGGCATATTTGAGACAATTGGGTAAAATAATATGACACGTCATCCGCTGGCTATGACGCCAGATATGCTGCCTCAAACCCTACCCATCTTCCCCTTGCAGGAAGGCATGCTTTTACCCGGCGGACAGTTACCCCTTGTTATATTTGAGCCACGTTATTTAAATATGGTGCAAGATGCACTCGCGGCTCGTGATAGGCTAATTGGTTTTGTGCTGCCAAGGCTTTCCCCCACCAACAATGCAAGCCTTAGTGAAAAGAAACAACCGCTTTACTCGATTGGCTGCGCAGGCCGCATCACTGCCTTTGAAGAAACTGCTGATGCAAAATTAATTCTTACACTTACTGGCTATAATCGTTTTCATGTTAAAAATGATATACCAACACTTAGGGGTTACCAGCGCGCTGAAGTTTCGTGGGAAGCATTTAATCATGACTGGGAAATTGACCCAAACCCCGAAATAGAAAGAGATGCACTGATTGAATCTATTCGTGAATATAGTACGCTTGTTTCCATCCAGATGGATTGGCAAGCATTGGAACACACGCCGAACTTTACTCTGGTTACATTTTTTGCCATGAGTCTTCCTTTCTCTAACGACGAAAAGCAAAAGATTTTAGAAATGCCAACTGTTGAAGAACGCGCTATTTTATTGGACGCACTACTCAACCGCGCTATTGAACGCCACCATCACAACACACGCTAAAGCATGAACACACCAGACTACCGCTCAATACACCGAGCCATTCTCAACTGGTACGAAGCTAACGGAAGAAAAGAGCTGCCTTGGCGCAACACAACCGATGCTTATGCCATCTATGTTAGCGAAATTATGCTTCAGCAAACGCAGGTTAAAACTGTGTTAGAGCGTTTTTATTTTCCATTCCTTGAACGGTTCCCTACCCTGCAATCACTTTCAGAAGCACCTCAAGAAGCTGTACTCAAAAAATGGGAAGGGCTTGGCTATTATACGCGTGCACGCAATCTACATGCTTGTGCAAAGCTAGCAGCACCGAGTTTACCTAAAAACATCGATGCGCTTTTGGCACTTCCTGGCATAGGAAAAAACACTGCTCATGCCATTGCTGCTTTTGCATATCACCAACCCGTTGCAATTATGGAGGCAAATGTAAAACGCATCTTATGCCGTTTTTTTGCAATGAGAGAGCCAATTGAAAAAACATTATGGAAGAATGCCCATCAACTTCTAGATAAAGAACAGCCGTTTATTTACAATCAAGCCATGATGGATATTGGCGCTACTATCTGCACACCTAAAACTCCTAAATGTGATATTTGCCCTCTTGAAGCAAAATGTCAGGGTAAAAAGATAGCTGAATCTTTTCCGCAGCCCAAAAGTAAAAAAACAGTAAAAATTAGGAAGAAAGTCATTGTTGTTTTTCAAAACACTTTAGGTGAATTTTATATTTATCAACGAAACACTCGCTTCTTAAATGGTCTCTACGGTTTTTTTGAATATGACACACTTCCCAGGAGCCTCAAATCCAATACCCACAAAATTGGCGTCATCAAACAGATTTACAGCCACTTTACGCTAAGTGCAGAAGTTTATCTAACCACTAGCCAACCTGAGAGTAATCAGGGTGAGTGGCACTTACCTAAGAAACTTAGCATGCTGGCACTTTCAAAAGCAGATCATAAAATTATCGCACTTCTTGATAGCCATCTCTCAAAAAACACATCGTTATAACGCCTTATATATTCTTTCAGAACTAGACGAGGTACGCGCAATAATGTACACTCTATAGATTAATAAGCGTAAAACAGAGAAGCAAAAAGTTATGAGCAATTTCAGACTATTACATACAATGCTGCGCGTACGCGACCTTGATCGCTCAATCGAGTTCTACACAAAATATCTTGGTATGAAGCTATTGCGAAAGAAAGATTACGAAGGCGGACGATTTACACTGGCTTTTGTAGGCTATGGCGATGAAAAGAAACATACCGTACTCGAACTAACCTACAATTGGGATAAAGATAACGACTACGATAAAGGCGAAGGGTTTGGGCACATCGCTTTTGGAGTACCTGATATTTATGCCACTTGCAACGAACTAAAAAGAGATGGCGTTATCATCTCACGCGAGCCTGGCCCTATGAAACATGGCAGCACCGTTATTGCCTTTATAGAAGACCCCGATGGCTATAAGATAGAACTTATTGAAACTAAGCAAGCTTCCTAGCCTCTGGTAAACACCCAATCATCTCCTTGCGATAGTGACGGGTTATATTTATACCCATCTGTATCAAATTTTTTGATATCTTCCGGATTAGTAAGCTTATGATCAATGATAAAACGCGCCATAGCACCGCGTGCACGTTTAGCAAAAATCATGAGCATTTTATATTGGCCGTTCTTATTTTCTTTAAAAGAAGGAGTAATCACTCTTGCTGAAAGTTTTTTAGGCTGCAGTGCTTTAAAATACTCGTTTGAGGCAAGGTTAATAAGCACATCATCTCCTTGCTCTTTCAAATCTTTCTCCAATAAAGTACGAATTTTGTCTCCCCAAAAACTATAAAGATTTTTACCTTCATTATTTTTAAGCGAAATTCCCATTTCAAGGCGATAAGCCTGCATCGCATCTAAAGGACCGAGCAAGCCATAAAGCCCTGAAAGAATTCGCAAGTGCTGATTAGCAAACACAAGGTCTTGCTCTGATAATGTTTCCGCTTTTAAACCATCATACACATCACCTTTAAAGGCATAGAGTGCAGCGCGCGAATTATCCGATGTAAAAGGCAATGAAAATTGCCGAAATCGGTGATAATTTAACTCTGCCAACGCATCACTGATACTCATTAAATCACTTAATTGTTTCTGTGTGAGTTTTAGAGCGATACTAATAAGTGTTTGTGTTTCTTTTAAAAAACGAGGCTTTGAAGTTTCTAATTTCGGTGCATTTTCAAAATCAAGTTTCTTTGATGGAGAGATAACCAACAGCATCTATTTACCTTTAGTTTCAATAACTTTTCTATTCTATCGTATAGCTATAATAGCATAAATAACTTCATGCTCATTTGCAACAAACACCAGATAAAACAACCATTAGTTGTAGAATCCTGTGTGCAGTGCACAACAAGATTTCCTTGCAAATCCTCCTATAGAGACTATAAGAGCTTTCATATGGCGTGGAGATTAAAAGGTTCTCTGTTCCGTATTGAGGCGAGGAAAAGAGAGTTTATTTAATTTTATTACTTACGCTTGAGGATTTTTATGGTTACGTCAGTTGCCGTCCAACAAAAGAGACGCGTTGCAAACACTCGTCCAAAACACAAGAAAGAACTTCGCACACCACTTGCGAATGTTTATGGTGCGATTCAAGAAACTAAATTTAATCGCTACATTTCCCATAATCTTTACCAGTATAAAAAACACCTGGATAACGGTGGCGTTCAACTTTATTCAGAAACTGAACTGGCAGAGTTAATCAAGGCCGGAATATCAGATCGCCTACCTCCGCGTGCAACTGCTTACTACTTAGACTTAGCCTCGCGTAGTAAGGCAATCACCAACTTGATTAAAGCACGCCCAGAAGAAATGGAAGATTTAAGCGGCGAACGCGACCCTTCAAATCAACTTAGATACAGTCCTGTGCCAGGCCTTTTGCATAAATATGAGCTAGTACTACTTTATGTGGTAAGAGCGTGTAGTTCTTGGTGTCGTTATTGCTACCGTTCTGATTTCTTGACTGGAAAGACTGAAAAAGACATTGGCTCCATTAAAGAAATTTCAGACTATATCAAGTCTCATAACGCAAAAGCACTTGAACACAACAAGCCGGGCATGGCGGTTGAGGATGAAATTATTCCGATTCGTGAAGCGCTTCTTTCAGGCGGCGACCCGATGGTACTTTCAAACCGCAACCTATTCGAT
>CAYGTX010000107.1:0-6250 GCA_964352935.1 uncultured Rickettsiales bacterium
CAATTTTATCATCTTTATTGGCTTGCTTAATCAGCTCTAGCGCAAATATATCCTGAAATTTTGGCGCTGCTGTTGTGCCTTTTTGCTGCTTACCTGTTTCCACATCAAACTTCGCCACGGCATGCAGTTTTTCCGCCTTTGCCTCTGGCATATTATAGCCATGCCCTTTTTCCGTCACCACATGCACTAAAATAGGGTGGTTAATGGTTTTATCTTGTTTGATATTTTGTAAGATAGGCACTAAATGCTCTAGCTCATGCCCATCAATCGGGCCAATATAATAGAAACCCATTTGCTCAAAAAAGTTACCACCAGAGACCAAATCTTTCGTATATTGTTCCGCCTTTTTTGCCATATTCTCAAGCGATTGTGGTAGATAAGACACCACTTGCTTGGCAGCACTTCTAAAGCTTTGATAAGGTTTTGACGCAATCAAACGTGAAAGATAGTTGCTCATCGCACCCACTGCAGGTGCAATAGACATTTTATTATCATTCAGCACCACCACCATCTTACTATTGGCAGCACCTGCGTTATTCATCGCCTCATAGGCCATGCCAGCACTCATCGCACCATCGCCAATCACGGCAATTACATCATAATCATCACCTGAAAGATCACGCGCAGTTGCCATACCAAGCGCAGCAGAGATAGAGGTGGAGCTATGCCCTGCCCCAAAAGCATCATATTCGCTTTCTTTTCGCTTAGTAAAACCAGCCAAGCCACCACCTTGACGCAATGTGTGCATCTGCTCGCGGCGACCTGTTAAAATTTTATGCGGATAGGTTTGATGCCCCACATCCCAAATCACTTTATCTTTAGGCGTATCAAACACATAATGCAGCGCTAAGGTAAGTTCCACCACGCCAAGCCCAGCACCCAAATGCCCACCGGTTTTAGCAACGGCACGCACGGTTTCGTCACGCAATTCTTGCGCTAGCTGAGGCAGCTGATCAGCCGAAAACTGCTTTAAATCCGCTGGTATCCTCACCTTATCAAGTAAGGGGGATGTTGAAATAGTTTGCTTATCGTCTTTCATTATCTCTACTGAATCTCTCATTTTTCAGGGAAGTTTTATATAACACACCACCATCAAAATCTCTATGGATAAGTTTAAAAACCATTCATTTCATCTAACAAAGCTACTATTTCATCAGTAAAATTTAATAAATATAAGTTACTTTTCAGCCCTAAATACCCACCCCAGATCTTACCATGTTAACGCTTTATTAAGAATTATTTGATATAACTAGTTAGTGTGGGTGAAAACATTGCTGATCATATTTTCTAAGAAAAATAAGAAAACTATATGTTTTTGGTAGCGATGTTTAACAAAAAACAGTACTCTATATATAGGGTATAAATGGGTTGAGGGACTAAATATATGGCTAATACTGGTGAAATAGAAGTAGATATGGTGTTTCTGGGGTTAACACGCCCTGCCATGTTCTTCGGTGTTACCTACATATTTGCGATGGTGAACTTCTTTATCATTTTGATGGGATTCATCGTCTTTGATCAAGGCTTAAAAACCTTTCTTTTTGCAGTACCTATTCACATGATTGGTTATTATTTTACTGCCAAAGAACCTCTTTTTATGGAATTGTTTTTTATTAAACAAAGCAAATGCACACGCTGTAAGAACCGTATGTTTCACGGTTTCACCAACTCCTATGATGTTGCCTAAGCTAAGCAGCACACAGGAATGAGGAACAGGATATGTTGAACTTAAAACTAAAGCGAACACGTACAGAAAAAGATAAGCACGCGCGTCTTGAGTTTCCTCAGTCGGAATTCATCCCTTATCGCTGTCATTGGAATGATCACACAGTCCTCACCAAAAATGATGAGATGCTACAAGTGATCAAAATCAGCGGGTTTTCATTTGAAACAGCAGATGATGAAGACATCGACATTCGTAAAAACATTCGCAACCTTCTTTTAAAAAGCATTGCTGGTGGTTCATTTTCACTTACCTTTCATACGGTGCGTCGTAAACAGCCCCTCTTTAATGAAGATGACGCAATGCCTGAAATGCCATGCTATTTTGCAAATTACATGGAAGATCAGTGGCGCAAAAAGAATTTACGTAAAGAAACTTATGTAAACGAACTCTACATGACGGTCATGCGGCGTCAAAATAAACAGGGTGTGGCTTTTATTGAAGCTTGGATGAAAAAATTCCAACAAAAGGCAGACAAAACTGCTTGGGACTCTGACATGCGCGAAGTCTATGAAGACTTAGAGGAAATGGTTGGACGTATCACAACCACACTGCGTGACTACAACCCTAAAGTTCTTGGTGTTCAAAAGCGTAAAGGCATATATTATTCTGAGTTGATGGAATTTCTAGGGCAAATTGTAAATTGTGGCACACGCTCGCCAATGCTAGTTCCAACATTAGATATTTCGCGCTACCTTCCAACAAGTCGCCTTTATTTTGGTAGCCGAGCCATTGAGCTTAAAGGTCCAACAAAAAGTCGCTTTGCAGGGGTGATCAGCATTAAAGAATATGGTCAGCAAACTGGTGCTACCATGATGGATACTTTTTTACAGCTCCCATTTGAGTTCATCATTACGCAGAGTTTTTCGTTTATTGATAGACAAGTAGCTATTGGCTCAATGAAAATTCAACAAAACCGAATGATTCAATCAGAAGACGTAGCAGTATCACAAATTCATGAAATTAGTGCCGCGCTTGATATGGCAATGAGTGGTCGTATTGGTTTTGGTAAACACCATATGAGCATTTTGTGCATTGAAGACACTCCTAAACTGCTTGAAAATGCGCTTTCTATGGCATCAACAGAACTTGGTAATGCCGGCATTACACCCGTACGCGAGGCAACAAACCTTGAGCCAGCTTATTGGGCGCAGCTTCCAGGAAATGAGGATTACATTGCGCGTAAAGCAACCATTAACACGCTCAATCTTTCAAGCTTGTTTTCAATGCATAACTATCCAACAGGCCAAAAAGAAGGCAATCACTGGGGTGAACATGTTACCGTACTAGATAGTACATCAGGCACGCCTTTCTATTTCAATTTTCATGTTAGAGATGTAGGTCATACCACAATTATCGGCCCAACAGGTGCTGGTAAAACTGTATTAATGAACTTCCTATGTGCTCAAGCACAAAAATTTAATTGCCGAACGTTCTTTTTTGATAAAGATCGTGGTGCTGAGATCTTTTTAAGAGCAATTGATGGCCGCTACTCTATCATCGATCCTGGTAAAGTATGTGGGTTTAATCCATTCCAATTAGACGACACGGGTGAAAACCGTACTTTCTTATTAGAATTCTTGAAAATTCTAGTATCTACAAATGGTGAGAATGTAGACTCAGCAGACATCACTAAACTTTCTGATGCGGTAAAAGGGAATTTTAAACTTGATAAGAAAGACAGAAATTTAAGTAATATCATTCCTTTCCTTGGGATTGGTGGCGATGGCTCACTTGCCAGCCGTATTGAAATGTGGCATGGCAACGGTTCGCATGCTAAACTTTTTGATAATAAAAATGATGTACTTGATTTTTCACAAGCATCTGTTTTTGGTTTCGAAATGGCAGAGCTTCTAAAAGACAGTGCCAGCCTTAGCCCAGTATTATTCTACTTATTTCATAAGATTAACATTTCGCTTGATGGCACACCAACCATGATCGTACTTGATGAAGCATGGGCGCTAATCGACAACCCAGTATTTGCTCCTAAAATCAAAGATTGGTTAAAAGTATTAAGAAAACTTAATTGCTTTGTAATTTTTGCTACCCAATCGGTGGAAGATGCAAGTAAGAGTTCTATTAGTGATACACTTATTCAACAAACAGCGACGCAAATTTTCTTGCCCAACCTAAAGGCTACTGAAGTCTATCGCACAAACTTTATGTTGAGTGAAAGAGAATATTTACTTATTAAAACCACTGATCCTGGCACACGTTTCTTTATTATTAAACAAGGAACAGATGCAGTGGTTGCCCGGGTGGATTTATCGGGTATGGATGACGTCATTAATGTTCTTTCAGGAAGAGCTGAAACCGTAAGATTATTAGATAAAATAAGAGCCGAAACAGGTGATGACCCTGAAAAATGGCTCCCTATTTTCTGGAAGAAGGTGAAAGATGTTTAGAACCATGCATTATTTATTCGCTATTAGTTTAATATGTTTAGTCGGCTTAACGCTGCCATCTAACAGCTTTGCACAAACACAGGAATCCGATATTGATTCTGAATATTGTTACAGAGATAGTAACGATGAGCTTTACCCTGACCTTCCAAGCTTAGAACAAACACGCCAACTAATTCAGTGTAATACGTCCCCTCAATTGGTTGACAATCTCATCTCTATTACCGATAGTCTTGATATTATTGGGATGAACTGTAACCCTGCAGTACCTGCATCTTGCAGCGGTCAAAACATTGACTACACAAACTTTAAAATTAAATTCAAATTCAAAAATCCAACAAGTAGTCAAGAAGGCATTTGGTGGATTAATGTTGCCACACCTGAAAACCGAGATACAGACGTACCTTCAGCTCCCACGCCACAACAACTGCAGGGATTATCCTTGTCTGACTTCTTCGCATCACAAAACAACGGTGTTGTTAGCGTTGATAATTTTACAATAAGACTACAAAAAGTTGGCTCTAAAGCATGTATCAGGTTTAATGGACAATTTCCTGTTGTAGGGGATGTTGCTGGTATAATTAACGCCACTACACATTGTGTATTCATTCCGCCGCCAGTAGTTGACTATTCGGCACCAGCGTGGGGTAATATAGTTGCACCCGTTTGTTTAGACTATTCTGTGGGTCACTCTGCCTATCAAATTCCTATTGCTGGGGTAGTCGTTGAATGCGTTGAAACCACCATGCGTAATATTTTTGCTTTAAGAAAAGATGGCAACGAAGTGGGTTATGACGTATCAACAAGCGGCTCACGTGATGCGCCGCTTTTTGCTCTTAATGATCCAAACGACTTTAACGATACTTTCTTTTCAACGGTTCAGAAAAACTTAAGAGGTGTGGTGCTTGCTGCGTTGGTATTATATGTCACCATCTTTGGTTTATCAGTCGTTATGAGCCAGAAAATTCCGAGTAAAGGTGACTTTATTATGGCGATAATGAAGTTTGCACTTGTACTTTACTTTAGCTTAGGTACAGGGATTGTTGACTTTGTTCCGCGCCTTATAGATATGTCTAAAACCATGTCTCTTATTCTAATGGAATCATCAAAGAATTTACCTATAAACTATAACTACTGTGACTTTAGTCAAACAATTTACGAACCAGGTTATGGCACCATGGAGCTTTGGGATGTCGTAGATTGTAAACTAACTAAATATTTAGGCTTTAGAGAAGGTGGCAGAGGCAAACCTAATGAACCGATTGATGGTTATATTGGTGATGATACACCAAAATTACTTGTTATTTCATTGCTAATTTGGGGTGGTTATGGCTGGGGCTTTATCGTAGTAATTTTTGGGCTGGCATGTTGCGTATTCCTGATTACGTTAGTCATTCGTATCACACACGTATATATTATAGCAATGATGGCTATTTATTTCTTGGCTTTCCTTGCCCCGCTTATTATACCGACTGCATTGTTTGATTACACAAAGGATTTGTTTAACAACTGGTTAAAACAGTTAATATCTTTCGCACTACAACCCGTTATTTTATTTGCATTTCTTGCTATATTATTTGCCATATCCGACTTTGTAATGTTCCGTGGTAATAGCGATTTTTGTATTGAAAATGACAGCATAAGAATGGTTCATCAAGACATGGGGCTTGATCGAGAATGTACTGATAGTCCAGGAAGCAGCTTGTCTGACATTTCTGCTGATGAATTTAAAGCAAATTGGAAATGCCCTGATGATAGCGCACCTGCTTGTATCCTCTTTAAACATACAACCATCGTCGGATTTGGAATAGAAGGAGCCCAGATTCCAACATGGGTACCTTACGGTGAAAACACAAGCGGTGAAGATGTGCTCAATGCATTTATGCTATTATTTTTCATCTTCTTTGTACTTAACGCAATGATTCCGACTATAGAAGAATTATCACACAGACTCACCGACTCTTCAGGTGGTGGTGCTGTTGCCAATGCATCTGGCACACAAGGCTTAACCCAAAACCCTGCTAAAACAGGAACTAAGGTACTCGCTAAGGGAGGACAAGTGGGAGGTGCAGCGCTAGGAAAAGGGGTAGGTGCAGTTTCCAGTCGTATGGGGGGTGGCGGATAA
>CAYGTX010000108.1:0-6207 GCA_964352935.1 uncultured Rickettsiales bacterium
TTATTATATGATACGTTCATTGAAATTTAGCTCATCCTTTCTTTTCCAGTTATTGATTTTTTGTCTTGTAATTATAGTAAGCTTTACGGCTTTCAGGCTATACGAATCTCAAAATAGGGTACAACAAGAAAAATTGAGTCTTGTCGCTCAAGAGATATCAGCCTTTTTAACAGAGGGTGTAGACTACACAGACAATGTTCTTGCATTTATGGGGCATCAGATTCGCATCCATAACAACCCAGAAGATTATGAATATATTTTAGGGTTATTCAAAGGCTTTTATGCTAACTCAAAATTACCGCAAACACTCTCTTGGACGTTATTAAGTTGGGTTGATAGCCAAGACAGATTAATGGTAGATACTAAACTTGGAGTTCTCTCTAAGGAAAATGTAAAAATTGTTTCGGGGCAGCCCCATATTGAAGCAGTTAAGAAAATAAGATGGAAAGTTAAACTTGCAAAGCCACAACACGGTAACACTAGTGGAAAGTGGATTATTCCTGCTGCTCTAGGTATAACTAACAATGAAGGTGATTATATAGGCTCTCTCATTTTTGGCTTTGAGATTGAAAAGCTAAAGGAGCAATTTGAAGCATATACAAACCAAGAGCAAATTAGGTTTATTTTAGCAGATTATGAACAGAATATCATTATGTCCTCTAGTGAAGATTTTGTACCAGACCGTAATGTCCTTTTTCAAATCTCTCAACAGTCTAAGCGCGGATCTTCTTTAAGTTATGTAAATAGTATTACGGGTACAAATTACTATGCATATAAATTAAATAAATATCCTTATATTGTTTATTTAAGTTACAAACCAGAAGTGATTTATCAAAGCATTTGGACGTCTTTTCGTCAAAATATGATAGAAATTGTTACAGCAACTGCTTTGTTAAGTCTAATTATTTGGTTTTTATATCGTCGTATTATTAAGCCTGTTGCACAACTTTCAAGCGCAGCTAATGCACTTTCGCGCGATGCAGAAAATATTAATATTCCTCGCACTAATAGTTACGAAATGTTTACTTTGGCTAAGGCGCTTATTCGCACAAAAAGCTATAAACTACGAGATAAGCGTGCAAAACTTCTTTTGCAAGAGAACAATCAATCCTTAAAGCAAAAGAATGAAACTTTAAACCGTTACTCTCAAGACCTTAAAGAAACCAACGATCAACTTAAGCTCACTAAAGATAAACTTGAACAAGCCCTTCAAATTGTTAATGACTCGGATCGGGAGCGTGAGGCCTTTTTAAGAGATATGCATCGCTCTCTACATGTTCCTATTTCGGCAATTATCAATGGTGTTGTACTTTTAAAACAGGAAAAGTTGGGTACACTTAATAAAGAAAATTATGGTATGATTTTTGATGCGATTTACGATGCTGGTAAGCAGCTTGAATCACTTACTACCGAGTTCCTAAACCCTACGCAAGTAGATGTTACAGAAGTGCTGCAAAAATGTGTAATCATACAGCGCCGCTATGCTACAGAAAAAAATGTTTCAATTCATTTGTCATTATCTAAAAAGCTTCCTGTTATTTGGGCAGACCGATTACGTTTAAGGCAAGTGCTACTTAGCACAATATATCATTCATTACTTTTTATCCCCGATAATGAAAAAAAGAAAATTTTTGTTACCACTAGATTAAAAAAGAATGCACAGAACAAGCCTAATTGGCTGGAAATTGAAATAAAAGATAATGGAGGTGGTGTTGATGAAAAATCGCGGCAGCTTTTTTGGCAAAAGCATTTTAAGGGCTCAAACTCTTATAACCGCGATCCAAATATGATGAACTTGGATGTCAAGGCTCTTCGTCATTTGGTGGCGTTGCATCATGGGACATTTTCTATTGAAGTGCTTCCTAATAATAAAGGCACTGTATTTACTATTCGCATACCATACCTCTCTCGTGAAGAAATAGAGGTTCCAATAGAGTTGCAAGAGAAGCACGATCAAGAAGCGTATGAGTATCAACACCGTATTAGCCAGGCTATTGAGAAAGCTGAAAATATTCTCAAGTTTCCTCCAAAAAAGAAAGACTAGTCGAGCTGTTCTTTTTGCTAGCTGTGTTTGCAATCAATTTGATTGCTCTAAAACTGCCTAAAGAGTCAATTGCATGCATGTTGATATGGCAACAGTGAAACGGCTACCCTTTACGAACATATCCTGTAGGAGTATTTTCCCATTAAAGGGTAACGATTTCATCATTAGCATAATAGTAAAATATACTGTCATTTATACTGTTGCCATATCACAACCCACTAAAACGACTTTTCAGCTCACGGCCGTTTTACAACTATTTTAATATTAAGCCTGAAAGCTTTACTGTTATTCTTATAGGAAAAGATGGCACCAAAAAGCTTGCGTCTAATGATCTAGTGAAACAAATACACTTTTGAGAATAATAGATGCTATGCCAATAAGAACGTTAGAAACAAAGAGTAATTAAGCAAACACATTTACGTAGTTCGCAAAGCATGTAGTTAAAGTGCCCCCTCTAATGTAAGAAGGGGCACTTTATAAGCAACTTCAATTTAGTTCACAGCATCTTGAAGTGTTTTGCCGGCCTTAATTTTTATAGCATTTTTAGCCGCAATCGTAATTTCAGCACCCGTAGATGGGTTACGACCTTTACGAGCTGGCTTGGCTACTTTTTCAAGCGTCAAAAAACCAGGCAATGTCACTTTATTGCCTTTTTGTAAGCTCTTGGTTACACTCGCGATCAACGCATCAACAGATTTACCTGTATCCGCTTTAGTTAAACCAGTAGATTCTGCAATAGCATCGATTAATTCAGATTTATTCATTTTATAGTCCTTTTTACTTATATGAATGATTCAATCATTAGACTACGACAATATTAACTGAACTGGAAGCAAAATAACGCTGAATAAGCACCAATACACCCTTTAGTTGTTTAATCTATGCCTATATACTACTTAAAGGCATTATTAAGTAACAATTACGATGAGATAAGACTGCAACACTAATCACGCTTAAAACGAATTGCCTTCATCAGCAATTGAAGAGGAGAGCGCTCATTTAGAGAAAGTAAAATAGCGGTTAAATCACCAGAAACATTTACAAAGGTACGCATACGATCATTAATCCAGTCCACAGCAATCATAAGACCTAGAATTTGCACAGTAATGGATGGATCAATTCCAATTAAAGAATAAATAGCAGTAATCAACACAATAGACGCACTAGGCACTGCTGCCGCTGCACAAGAGTAAGCCACTGCATATGGGATAATCTCCCAGAAGCTAACATCAATCCCTTGAATATCAGCACCGATTTTACACATAATCGTAATAAATAGCGCTGTACCATCCATATTTACGGTCGCACCAAACGGTAAAATAGACGCTATAAGACCTTTATTTTTATATTTCTCTTTAATAGGAAAAGTACGAGCTGTTTCAACATTAGTTAGAATCGTAGCCGCACTTGATCCACTGGGAATAGCAACTTTTGCAAGCTTCTTTACTGCACCTAATGCAAAACCAAAACTTACCTTAGTTCCCCATCGAATCACAAGCACAAGCACAAATAAATAAACAATCTGAGGAATATTAACGAATAAAGTAAACCAACCAAGGCTAGACATTTTTTCCAGCCCATTCGTCTGTAATGCATCTAATATAGACGCAAAAACAGCAAGCGGCATCATAAGTAAGACGGCCGCTAAGCTCATATATGCTATTTTCTCAATTGATAGCGAAAGAAATACTATTTGCGAATGAAGCTGGTGATTTGATTTGACCAAATAGCCAATAATAAAAGAGAGCAATAACGACCCACCAATAATATAAAGAAGTGTAAAGTCAGTGCTGAATTCTTTAGCTTCACCAGTAATAGCTTCAGTCAATAATGGCTTTATATACTGGGCTGTATCAAACAACACCACAGATCCATAACCAAGTGATGATGAAAACAATGTGGTTACAAGGTAAGTTGCTATCACTGAGACACCAATGGTTGCCAATGTCTCAAATGGAATCCGCTGAGGGACAGCAAACATAGCAGTAGCAAGCAAAAATGGCACAATCCACCCAAGTGGGGTAAAAAACAAATCACGCTTGAAAAAGTTAAGTATTTCTTTTGATACCGTAATATCCAGAGCATAGCACAAACTAACAGCAATCAATGCGTAAAGCACTAGTTTTCCTAGCGTAAAATATGAGCCAATAACTCTTGATGAGAGGGGATATCTTTTTTTTGTTCCGTAAAGGTAGATACGACCTTTACGCTCAAAACCTTTGAGCGAATGCACTATTGGAGAAAGAAGATGATGAATAAATGCTAGCATTTCATTTTCTTATTTTTTTATAATCATTATTTTTAGTTAAGACGGACATTTCTAATACAAATAAAAAGCAAAGGCCATGATTATTTATGTTTTTATTTATTAAACCACTTATTTTTAAGATTATTCATGATCTACTATTCTGATTGTTTACACCTAATCATGTAGAATGAGTCAGAATTTATAAACAAATCTACTTCATATAAACCACCTACCATCATAAATAGCTTATTTACTTACTTTTTTGACAAATTCAGACTTCAATCCCATCGCACCAATACCAGGAATTTTGCAGTCAATATCGTGTTCGCCTTCCACTAAACGTATATTCTTAACTTTTGTACCCATTTTCACAATCGATGATGAGCCTTTTACTTTTAAATCTTTAATCACTACTACAGAGTCGCCGTCTTCAAGTGGAGAGCCATTTGCGTCACATATCACAGATGCATTATTCTTTAACTCTCCACTACTATTTTCACCCGACCATTCATGGGTACATTCAGGGCAAGTAAATACTCCTGCATATTCATATACCAGTGACGAATCACATTCTGGACAGTTTGGCATCTCACTCATGTTTATCGCCTTCTAGGTAATTGGTTGTTAATTTACTTTTTATGTTCCACAAAAAGTGTGTTTTATTTTTTCTTCTTGTGAAGGTGGAATCATATAGTTTTTATTTTCATCTTTATCTTGATATGGCGACTCCAGCACCTTTGTTAATTTTTCCATTTCATCATAGCGTAAATCTTTCTCTGCCGCTTTAATTACTTTTTCTATTTGATGATTACGAGGTATAATAGCTGGATTATGCTGTTTCATAAATTTTGAAATATCATCTATTTCTAAATTCTCATTTTGTAGTCTTCTTTGCCACTTTGAAAACCAATGATTAAACTCTACTTTTTCAGAAAAAAATAATTTCTCTAAATTCACAAATGCATTGTTGGTGTTATTTACTGCATAAGTTAGAAGACGAAAACTATTTGTAAAATCCGCTTTATTTCTTTGCATCAATTCTAGAAATTCTTGAACCAAAAGAATGTCATCTTTTTGTATTTTTTGTAGACCTATTTTTTTACACATTACATCAAGCCATGCACTCTCAAATAAATCTTTGAACGACACAATTTCATTTTCTGCAATAGCAACTGATTTGTCAAAATTATCATCTAAAAGAGGAAGTAATGTTTCTGCAAAACGCGCTATATTCCACTGCGCAATATAGCCTTGATTGTTATAAGCATAACGTCCTTTTCTATCGATAGAACTAAATGTTTTTTGTGGATCATACTCATCTAAAAACGCGCATGGCCCATAATCAATTGTTTCACCCGTGATGGATGTATTATCTGTATTCATAACGCCATGAATAAATCCAACACCCATCCAACTAGCGACAAGTTTTGCTTGTGCTTTCATCACTTCTTTTATCAAACTTATATATGGATTTTTTGCATCTTTAATAAAATTATAATGCCTCTTAATGACATAATCTGCTAATTGTTTTATTGCCTCTATATCACCCTTTGCAGCAAAATATTCAAACGTACCAACGCGTATATGACTAGCAGCAACACGCGTTAATATAGCACCCGGAAGCGCTGTTTCGCGCTGCACTTTTTCACCAGTAGTGACCGCGGCTAATGCACGTGTTGTTTTAATGCCTAGCGCGTGCATCGCCTCACTTACAATATACTCCCTCACTACTGGGCCTATCGCTGCACGACCATCACCATTGCGTGAAAACTTCGTTTGACCCGCGCCTTTCAATTGCACGTCGAACAACTTATTTTCTTTGCTTTCTAACTCACCTAAAAGCACAGCTCTGCCATCACCAAGCTGTGGTACAAAATGACCAAATTGATGACCTGCATAAGCTTGTGCTATGGGC
>CAYGTX010000109.1:0-6152 GCA_964352935.1 uncultured Rickettsiales bacterium
GGATGATACAATCGCTTTTTGGTCATCGCACGATAGGGTGAGGATGTAGTTGGTCGATTTTTCCACAGGCGCTTTCCTAGTCTTACACGATATTGTTAACTATTTGCTAAGCTAATATAGCGCTATAAGTCAGAATTAAAAGCGTTTTAAGCCACTTCTTGCTCTAGGAAATCAGGTTTTTCTGCCAAAGGTGCAGAGGATAGACTGGATGAACCAGTTTGCTGCATTATTTTGGAAGCCAGCATGATGGTTTTTGAAACTTCCTGACTTTCAGTTTGCGCTTTAAGTAAGCCATTTTGAATGACTTCAGCCGTGTTTTGCTGCTGTTCAACGATGCTGCTAATCGCGTCTGAATGCCCTGCTACATCTTGAATATCCGCTTTGATGTTGGTGAGGGTTTCTACCACTTCGTGCGAGACAGTTTGAATTTCTTCCACTTGAGCGCTAATTTCTTCGGTGGCTTTTGCGGTTTGGTTGGCAAGGTTTTTCACCTCAGATGCTACGACGGCAAAACCTTTGCCAGCATCGCCTGCGCGCGCTGCTTCGATAGTAGCATTGAGTGCCAGTAAGTTAATTTGCTCTGCGATTTCTTGAATTAGCTGCAACACTTTACCAATACGCGATGCTGCGGTGGTGAGTGATTTTGAGGTGTTATCGGCACTATCAGATTTTGCCGCGCTTTGCTCTACAATCTGACGAGAATGTTCAGTTTTATTCGCAATTTCTTTGACGCTATCATTCATTAAGTTAGAAGCCTTGAGTAATGCATCAAGAATCTGCGAAGATTTTTCAGATTGTGTATGTGATTGTGAAAGCTTTTGCTGCGTTTCGTCTAAAATGTTTTGCAGCTGCATAGCTTGGGATTCAAGCTGCTTTGTTTTATCGGTATCCTCAGTGATTGCGATGGCTGGCTCACTTTGTGTAGGAACTTCAAAGGATGTTTCTTCGATGATGTCTTCTGTCGCTTGATAGTCATTCGTATCTGGTTGTTGTTTGGCTTTTTCTAATACAAGCCAGCAATAAATAGGCACTGCCCAAGAAGCAATAATCGTTAGAAAATTGAGCGTTTTAAGAAAAGGGGTGAGTTCAGCATTGGTGATTAACAATGCTGACGTGCTCATAAAAAGAGCAACGGCGCAAGAAACATACAGAAGTTGGTTATATGAGAGTGGCTGCATGAAGTGCTCCTTTGCTTAAATATACTACCTATGATTGTAAATGTATAATATGTTCAATCTAAAGTAAATATGATATTTACTTTCTTCACCTTAAGTGCAAGAGAATTACGTGCATAAATCCTTGCTGAGGCTTTGCCAATAGGCTATGTTTCTTAGGGTTGGTATTAACGTTTATGCTATGAATAGCTTTATAAATGAATTGGATGGGCAATAATGAAGCCTTGGCTGAAAGAGATGATGGATTTGGGGTTAGTGCCTTATGTCAGCACATCTGCAAGGATGTTGCCAAGTCTTGATATGTCGATTTTTGAAGGACATCACCACGTTAAATTGTTGGAAGAAGATAGCCACCTACCATTTCATCATGCCTATTTATTAGCGAATTCGCTAGGGTTTGGTACGCCAGAACTGAAAATGCCCAACTGGGTATATATCGATTGTGTGTTGATGCAAACTGCGGTGGTGGGTTTTGCTCTTCCAAAAGATAAAATGCCCAAATCGCTCCTTAAATTTTTTGAAGATGATCCGCTGGTGGATTTAGATGCGTTGGATATTATCCCAATCAGTGGGCAAATTGCCGCGATGGGGATAGATAGAAAAACCATCACGGGCTATTCGCTTTTTTCGCTTAAAGGGTGGCTGAAAGAACAGGAGCTTTTCAAGCAAGTGAGGCTTGGATCTTTTACCAAATATATTGCGTTGTCGGTATATAAAGCCGAACAAGATGGCATTGAAGTGCGAGGCATTGCACAATATGACAATCCAGCATTAAAGATTCATGGCGCTTTTAGTCGAAAAATGTATATTGAGCAGCCTATTATGCCGCTTCATCCAAAGGCTGAGATGAGCTTTACCTACAGTATGCACGTGCGGCTGGATGATGATCGTGTGATGGGAAGCATTGCAGATGATGGGGCAGAAGCCGATATATTGATGCATTGTCGTGATACAGAGATGAAACGAGAGTTGCAGAAACGCTTGATGCAGGGTGAACGTTTTTACATCAAAGACCCAATTCAAGTGATAAAAGAAAATGAAGTTTACTTACCAATTTGTATAGAGAAGTGAGTGCTAAGTGCTAGTGCAAGTGAAAAGAAACGAGGTTATAAAACCGAGTCAGCCTTGAGCTTGTTTTATGTAAAGTTTAGGAAAACTTTACGGAAACGATGATATAAACTAAAGAATCGAATTTAGTAAAATTCGTCTCTTTAGTCGGCGAAGCCGTTAGGCTTATTGCTCGAATTCCTATTCGAGCAGGAGCGAAAAGAAAAAATAGTCGGCGAAGCCGTTAGGCTTATTTAGAAAGTTAGAAAACTTTCTAAGGAGCAAATATAAAAAGGAAAATAGTTATGAGTCAGAGTAAAACCGCCATTGTTGCCTTTTCAGGTGGATTAGATACTTCCATGTTAGTGCCTTATATGCGCAAACATTATGGTGTGGATAAAGTGATTAGCTGCGTGGTTGATACAGGTGGTATGGATGAAGCTGAAAAACAGCATGTAGCCGCGCGTTCAAGCGAAGTGGGGGCAGATGAACATGTGTATGTAGATGCTTCAGCGGCGTTTTATAACGAGATTATTAAGTTCCTTATTTATGGTAATGTGAGCCGTGATGGCTATCCACTATGTGTGGGTGCTGAGCGTTTGATTCAAGCACGTGAAGTGATTTCCGCTGCACAAAAGAAAGGCATTTCGCTGGTTGCTAATGGCTGTACAGGTGCAGGAAATGACCAATATCGCTTCGATCTAGCGGTGTATGTGATGGCGGATGATAAAAAACCAATTACCTCCGTAGCACCCGTGCGTGAGCATAACATCACCCGTGAATTTTCGCAAAATTTCTTGAAAGAGCATGGTATCACCGTGCCAGAGAAGGCGCAATATTCGTATAATGTTGGGCTTTGGGGCTTATCTATCGGTGGTAAAGAAACCCACAGTTCTGAGGAGTTGATTCCTGAATATGCATGGTATTCTAAGATTGATGACAGCCTGAAAGATACAAAGCTTGAAATTACTTTTGAAAAAGGTGAGCCAACCAAGCTTTTTTATAACGGCAAAACCATTGAAGGTGCGCTGGATGTGATTCGTGAGCTTGCAAAAATTGGTGGCAAAATGGGTGTGGGTAGGCATTATCATGTGGGCACATCTATGCCGGGCAAGAAAGGGCGTATCGCCTATGAATCACCGGCGGCGGATATTCTTTATGAAGCACATAGAATGCTTGAAAAACATACACTCACCCAAGCGCAGATTTTCCATAAACAAGGCGTAGCGAACGAGTTTGGTCGCTTGATTCATGAAGCAAAGTTTTTTGACCCGTTGATTGAAGATTTACGTGCTTATTTAAGCAGCTCGCAAGCCCGTGTGAGCGGGGTGTGTAAAGTGCAGTTAAAGCCAGGGCAGGTAGCATCGGTGATTGTTAAATCTGAGAATGATTTGCTCGGTGCTGGTGGCTCTGTATACGGTGAAACGGCTGATTTCTATTCGCCTCAGGACGCTGAAGGAAGCTCGAAAATTCATGCATATGAGCAAGTGATTTATCATTCTATTGGTAAGAAGTAAAAGTGAAGAGCTTCTGTTATATTGAAAGCCAACCTCTACAATACCAGTACCATTTTCTTGAGAGCTACCAAAATACACATACCGCCACCGAGATGCGCGACTATATGTGTCTTAATTGTTAGAGCAATGATTTACCCTATTTATACAAATAAGGGGCTTCTCATATGAGAAGCCCCTTAAGTTATTCGAACCTTAAGAATTTACTATTTAGCTGGCTTTTGTATTGAAGTAAATTCTGGGTAGGCATGTGTTCCAAATTCATGAAGATCTTGCCCATTAATTTGAGCTTCATCTGAAATACGAATACCATGAATTGAAAGCTTCTTGATAACAAACCAAGCAACAGTACTACATACTACAGTAAATCCACCAATGGCAGCCACACCAATTAATTGATTGAGGTAGCTTGCATCTGGATTGGTTAAAGGCACAATCATCGTACCCCAGATACCACATACTAAATGTACAGGAATTGCACCTACTACATCATCAATCTCGATACGTTCCATAAAAGCAGTGGTGTAAATTACAAGAAGTCCACCAACTGAACCAATTAATAGTGCAACAAGAGGATTAGGTGCTAATGGCTCTGCTGTTATACTCACCAAGCCGCCCAATGCACCATTTAAGACGAGCGATAAATTGGCGCCTTTAAGAACACGAGTGACGATGTAAACAGTTAAAAGCCCGCCTGCTGCGCCCATATTGGTGTTAATGAAAATACGTGCCACTGCATCTGCATCAATGCCACTTCCTAAGGCCAGTTGTGAACCGCCATTAAAACCAAACCAACCAAGCCATAGGATGAATGTTCCTAAGGTAACGAGTGGTAATGAAGAAGCAGGCATGTTTTGTGCTTCACCATTGACGAAGCGCCCCACACGAGAACCGAGGAATAAAACACCCACAAGTGCTGCCCAGCCACCTACGCTATGCACAAGCGTAGAACCAGCAAAATCTTGGAAGCCTAGTTCATCTAACCAGCCACCGCCCCATTTCCATGCGCCAGTAATTGGGTACATAAAGCCAGCAAGTATGGCAACAAATACTAAGAAAGGCGTCACACGAATTCTTTCTGCTAATGTACCTGAGACAATAGAGGCTGTAGTTGCAACAAACACCATTTGGAAAAACCAATCAGCAGATGAAGAGTAGCCAGCGCTAAAATCACCATTTTCAATCCCACCGCTATCGGGTGACCAAATGGCAAATGTGCCCATGTAGCTGCCCACATCCATATACATGAGGTTGTATCCAACCAGTAGGAACATTACACCTGCGAGCGCGTATAGCGTTACATTCTTTAAAAGAATAGCCACCACGCTTTGTGAGCGAACCATTCCCGCTTCTAGCATGGCAAATCCTGCTGCCATGAACATGACAAGGAAACCAGCAACTAGAAATAAGAATGTGTTAAAAATATAAGAAACTTCTGGTGATACACCAGTTGCCCCAGTTTGTGCTGATGCAACGGAACTTATTGTTGCAAACACCACTGATAAGGCTCCCACCTTAGCAAGATTTGAAATCATACCTGATCCCCTTTTTAAGTTAATAAATACCTTTTATGAAAAACTAAACTATTTTTCATGTTCAAGTTTATATTAACAGTTGCTATTGTCAACTAGCATTAAATTGAGTGAGATAAATTTGAGAAACGGAATTGATTTTATTGTTATAAATCAATTGGTTGTGTAGTTGCATAAACATAAATAAAACATGAATATTTAATCCGTTTTCTTTTGGACAACTACACCATACCAACCTAAACCATCATATTCTTCGTAGCCAATGGTCTTTGCAAATGCGACGAGTTCTTTCCTAGAATTCATGTAATAACCTTTTTGATTTCCATCATGATTCAGGTCAAACTTTTCAAGCAGATCTTGCCCGTCAGATGCGGCAATAATGCGTAGTTTCTGATCGAGTAGTAATACACGAGTGCGTTTCCACTCATCTTCAGAGAGGGTTGGTTCATCTTCAACAATGCAGCGTGCTTGCTCATCCCAGTCAAAATAAACACCCAGTGCACCCAAGCGTTTTCCATTCACTTCACCGCCAGCACGAACGGCTGTGGCGTATACAGCTACCATTTTATCTTTATGAAGCGGATCACGGAAAATTTCATCGACCACATAGTCGTCACCACTGGCAGTAGCGAGTGCTCCTTTTGCCCATGAAAGACGCGAAACATCTGCACCAATGACTTTTGAATATTCGCTCGGATTAGAACATGCAATCACTTTGCCATTCATATCGATGAGTAATAAATTCAGATAAACGGAGTAAAAGCGATTAATAAGCCCAAGACGCTCAATCGCATGGCTTACTGTTTCTTCATTCACATCAGCAAGGCAGTTGACGGTGGCGCTATCGGTTGCCCACCAACGCACATCGGCGGTGCGTTCGTATA
>CAYGTX010000110.1:0-6150 GCA_964352935.1 uncultured Rickettsiales bacterium
TCTCACCGCTGGCGGATAATTCTTTTGCTACATTTACAATTTCGGATTGCGCTTCATCCACATCTTTTAAGCGAACAGGGCCCAGTGACTCCATATCTTCCAATAGAATTTTAGAAGCACGGCCAGACATGTTTTTAACAAAGAGGTCTCGAATTTCATCTGAAGAACCTTTGAGTGCAAGCGCAAGTTTGCTTTTATCAATACCACGCATAAGGGTTTGAATACCTGCTGAATCCACTTTGATAAGGTCATCAAAGGTAAACATAAGGTTCTTAATGCGTTCGGCCGCTTCATTGTCGCGTTCCTCAAGTAGACCCATATATTTGGTTTCACTATTGCGGTCAAAGTTGTTAAATATCTCAGCCATCATTTCATTATTATCATGTTTCTGAGTCTTAGCAATAGTGCTGATGAACTCAGCACGCAACGCTTTTTCAACGCCATCGAGTACTTCTTTTTTGACTGCGTCCATATCAAGCATTCTAAGCATTACTTCAAACGTAAAGTCTTCAGGCAAAATAGAAAGTACACGTGATGCATGAGGTGGGTCTAGTTTAGAAACAATAAGCGCCACTGTTTGCGGATATTCGTTTTTAAGATAAGAGGCGAGAACTTCCTCATTCACATTGCCAAGTTTGTCCCATGTATTTCTACCAGCAGGACCGCGGATATCTTCCATGATATTATTGACGCGGTCTTTACCCAATACTTTGGTTAAAAAACGTTCAGTGTTTTCTAGGTTACCGACAAAAGAAACAGATTGGGATATTTCATTGGTAAAATCAAAGATGAGGCGTTCGAGCACCTCAGGGCTGATGCTTCCCAAGCCAGACATGGTTTGCGATATTTCTTTAATCTCATCGTCATGAAACAGTGAAAGAAGCTTAGCAGCATTGTCTTCAGTCACACTCATAAGCATGATTGCTGCTTTTTCAACGCCTGTTAAATTTGTATAATTTTCTTTTCCTGCCATGCCCAACAAACAATAAGCTTAATTTACATTTTAGAGATTAGTCTTCTTTGTCCATCCAGCCTCTGATGACGGATGCACTCTCTTCCGCATGTGAACCTACAATATCATTAATAGCACCCACAGAGGAAGAGTTCATTTTTTTCTCAAACCTTGCAATATCCATAATTTCTTTTGCCTCATCTTCTGCATCGCCCGAACTATCAGCAAACGCTGCTAATTCTTGCTCGCTAACACCCGCTGTTCCTGCCAATGCTGCCTCAAGATCATTTTCACTTGATTCTGTTTTAGCAATTTCAAATGCACGGCGAACCATTGGGCGCACAATTAATAATATCACAAGAATAACAACAATACCAATAACAATGGTCTGAATAATATTACTTAAATCATGCTTAATCCAGTCGAGCGAGCCTGTTTTGTTATCTTCAATAATTTCATTTGAAAAGCGTAGATTTACAAGCTCAATCGAATCGCCACGCTCTTCGTCATAACCGACAGCAGATTTAACGACAGACGTTAGCTTTTGCATTTCTTCTTCAGTGCGCGGAATGTAGTTATATTCCTCGGCATCGGCATCATAGACGTAATCGCCATCTACCAGTACAGCAATGGATAGTTTCTTGACGGTGCCTGTTTCCTTTATGTGATTACGGATTGTCTTGGAAATTTCAAAGTTGGTCACCTCTTCAATGCGAGAGGCTTGTGAGCGATCAAGCGCTTGCCCTTCACCTCCAGCATTAGCATTCGGAAGGTTGTTGGCTACCGTTACATTCTCTTCGCCTGCTTCTGATGAAGACTCAGTTGCTTCGGTTGTTTGAACCGATCTAGCCACTTGCCCTTCAGGGTCGTAAATTTCAGCATTTGTGACAACTCGGTCAAAATCAATGTCTGCTGAGACTTGTGCTTCTACACGACCCAAGCCAACAGAGCGCCCAACAATATCTTCAATGACGTTTTTTAATTTGCGTTCAAGTGCAAGGCGGTACTCTTGCGATGAATTGGCGACCATTGCTGGATCGTCACCGTTCTTTGCTCCTAATTTGAAAGGCCTTCCTGATGAATCTACGATGGTAATCTTTTCCACGTCTAACGATGGCACAGCGGTGGCTACTAAATGGCCAATAGCAGCAATCTCATTTTTATCTAGGTACTTGTTTCCGCGCATGCTTAGTACAATGGATGCGGAAGGTTCTTGCTTCTTGCGAGAAAATAAGTCGCGTCTAGGAACTACTAAATGAACACGAGCTGATTGGATATGTTTAAATGAGGTGATCGTTCGTGCCAGTTCACCTTCAAGCGCCCTTAGTAGATTAACATTATTCATAAAGCTAGAGGCGCCAAGAGTATCTGCTTTGTCGAAAATTTCATAGCCGACCACTGAGCCGCTGGTAGGTAAACCACTTTGTGCCATTGCCATGCGAAGTCTTAATACTTGATCGGATGGAACGAGAATTTGTGATCCGCCCTCGCGAATGTCGTATGCTACGCCCATTCCCTCAAGTTGACCTACAATTTGAGCACTATCATCGGCTGAAAGTCCTGCAAACAAAGGTGATAACACAGGGTTACTCATACGAGCGGCTAGAAAAATAAGCGCTCCTAAAAGTATGATTGCAAATGCCCCAATAATTATCAGCTTCGTTGGACCTAAGTCTTTTGCGAGCTGTTGTACCCCAGCCATAGCGATTTACCCTCTCAAAAAGCTAATACTTACTTATAATTTTTTGCCTGCTTGGCGATTGGAGATGTACCTGACATAGTACAATTGACCACATATTGATGGATTCATTATTTATAATCACTATATGTTGTTATGTAAAGGAGATTTGTTACCGAAAGTTTCTACTTCACAGTTTCTCGCTATCAGCCTATGATAGGGTCTATGAAAGACAAAAATGTAAATACAGAATCATATTCGGACTACATTAAGGGCGGGCAGTATTTTAAAGATGCGCGTCAGTGGTATGCTGCGCTTTTTATTGCACCTTTTGTGCAGCGTTCATGGTTGTTTGTTTTAGCCACATTCATCGGTCTGCTTTTTATTGTGGGGATATATAATGTGATGCATATTTTGCCATTAGAAGACAAAGTTCCATATATTTTAGAAGTCGATGAGTCGTTGACTCAATCAGCAACGATTGAGCCGCTTTCCTCTAAGGATGAAGATGCATGGGTTTCTGTAGCGATGCATTTAGTAAAAGATTATATTAATGTTCGCGAATCGTATCGTTTTAGTGAGTTTAGGGATAAAAAATTAGAGCAGCGTAAGCAGCGTATTCGCAAAAGCTCTAGTAAAAATGTTTATCAAGAATATGTCTCATTACTTAATGACTCTAATCCTCGTAGCCCAATTCGTTTATATCGAAATGAGGCTGTGCGAGAAGTGAAGTTTGATAAAGTTAGCTTGACAAGGTTGGATGAAACCAGTGCAAAGGTCGATGTCGAATTTACTGCTTCTATAAATGAATTGAAAAAAAACAAAGAAACTTCTTCTAAATGGAAGGCTGAGCTGTATTTTCAATTACCAGTTATTGACCCAGACGCACAAAAAGGTGTAACACTAAGCTTCCTTGTCACAAGCTATAAAGTAACGCCAGTACAGTAATATATGATATGAAACCATTTATATTTTTTTCGTTGATATTTTTTACATTACTATCAAGCGATGCATTTGCTCTGCGTGAATCAAGGCCATTACCGATTGACCCTCGTTTAAGAATCATTACCTACAATGCATTGGATGTTATCAAGTTTACAGGCCATTTTGAGTATCAATCAAGCATTGTGTTTGAAGAAGGTGAAACCATTAACACCATTTCCATGGGAAATACTAATTCATGGCAGATTGTGCCATCAGGAAATCGCATCTTCCTTAAACCAATAGAGTTGGATGCCACCACAAATATGACGGTTATTACAAATAAACGTATTTATAACTTTGAACTACACGGAAGAGAAGTGGATCCGGAGCTTGGAATAAATGACGATCAGCTAGTGTTTGTGATGACGTTTCGCTATCCAGATGCAGATGAATCTGATGGAAGCTCGGTGATGTTTTTTGGCTCTAATTCGGTTGAGCCAGATTTAAGTGAGCCTGAAAAATACAATTTTAATTATACGATTTCTGGATCTGAAATCATCACGCCCATACGCATTTTTGATGATGGTCAATTTACTTATATGCAATTTTCGCAAACAAGTGCTGAAGTGCCAGCAGTTTTCCATGTTCTTTCGGATGGAACCGAATCTATTGTTAACTACCGCATGCAAGGAAGCTATTTAGTGGTAGAGCGAGTGACAAGTCAATTTACACTACGAAGTGGTGAAGAAGTTGCGTGCGTTTTTAATGAAACGCGTCCAATGCGAAAAACCAAGAAGAAATAACATTAACTAACGTGTGTGACTAGCTTCGATAATCGGCATTGATACGAATATACTCATAGGTTAAATCGCACGTCCATACGGTTGACTCACCTTTGCCACCTGTGCCTGCATCAGCAAAAATATTAATGTTCTGACCTTTCATGTGTGGGATGATATCTGCTTCGTTATAGTTAGGATTTAACTGTCCCTGCTTTACAATCAAGCAATCGCCAATGCGTATTTCCATTTTATCACGATTAGCCTCTTCGCCAGATTTGCCAACAGCCATTACAATTCTTCCCCAGTTAGCATCTTCACCTGCAATCGCAGTTTTAACCAGAGGTGAGTTGGCGATTGAAAGAGCAATCACTTTTGCTGCGTGGTCTGATTCTGCACCGTTTACATGTACTTGAATGAACTTCGTTGCTCCCTCGCCATCTTTGACGATTAAGTGAGCAAGCTCTAAGAGTAAAGAATCGAGTGCGACTTTAAACCCATCAAGTGCCGAATCAGTTGCGGATACAATATCCTGATGGTTTGCTTTTCCAGTTGCAAAAATAAGCGCGGTATCGCTGGTAGATGTGTCGCTATCTACGGTAATACGATTGAAGCTTTTCTCTACAGATTCGCTGAAGATTTTTTGTAGAATTTTGGCATCTATCTTAGCGTCAGTAAAAATGTAAGAAAGCATGGTTGCCATATCAGGTGCAATCATGCCTGAGCCTTTAGCGATGCCATTTATCGTTACTTTGGTATCGCCAATATAGCAACTTCTACTGCTATATTTAGGAAAAGTGTCAGTGGTCATTATCGCATTAGCAGCTTCTACATAGGCGTTGCTATCTAGTGCTTGATTTAATTGCGTAAGTGCATTGGTAATAAGGTTATCAGGAAGTGGCTGACCAATAACACCTGTTGCACATGGGTATATCTCATGTGCATCACACTGCCATAATTTAGCGGCATGTTGGACGATGCGCTCTACTGATTCCTCTCCAGCCTTGCCATTGAAGGCGTTGGCATTACCAGAATTTACAATAAGCACTCGGCCTGTGCCTTTTTTTAAGGCTTCCCTTGCCCAGTGTATGTTGGCACTTGCAGTTTTAGATTGCGTCAGTGTGCCTGCTATTTGTGTGCCTTCTGACATAACAGCCAGCAATACATCTGTACGATTTTTATATTTTATACCGCATGATGCCGTTGCTAGAGTTACACCTTCAATTGGAGGTAACGTTATCATTTCTTTTGGAGCGAGGGGAGATATTGTCATTTTAAACCATCAATTTTTCTTTTCTCATTAACATAATGTGAAGTATTTGACTAGCTATCAAATATAAAGTTGGCTATGTTTTAGCAAATGACAATAAAAAACTATATGGGTATATAGACAATATATTAAGTGTAATGATGTCTGTTGATGCACTCAGAAAATTAGAAAATCTTGCGTTGTGTCTTTACAAAAAAAAGAGACGTTGAATGATGCACAGGCAGTTGTTTCATCATTAAATAAATCTAGAGCGGATGATAAAAAAATAAGAATATTTTCTCAAGTCTAAAATGTAAGTTCACAAGAAGTAAATTCTAAAAATCAGAGAGCTAAATTTTTTCATGACACGCAGTATATTTTCTTTAAAACAAAGCTATTTAAATCTGCCTGAATCATTTTATCAAAAGCAACTTCCAACAAAAGTTGCTTCACCAAAATGGATTCAATTTAATAAAAAATTAGCGAAAGAATTAGGGCTAAATATTTCTGAATCAACAAGTGAAGAAGCACTTTCTTTTTTTGCGGGAAATAATATTCCAGAAAATAT
>CAYGTX010000111.1:0-6106 GCA_964352935.1 uncultured Rickettsiales bacterium
CATTAGAAATCTATCCAAACGGCAGTAAACGCTGGCGTATGAACTATAGCTTTAACGGGAAGCGTCGGCAAATCGCGCTTGGCAAGTTTCCACTCGTTTCATTAGCCAAAGCAAGAGAGTTGCGTACCCAGAAGCAAGAGATGTTATTGAATGGTATTGATCCAGTTGAAGATCGTAAACAACAGAAAATTGTATATGAAATCAATTACGTAAATACGTTTGAAGCATTGGCACGTGAATGGCATGAACATCAAAGCCACGCTTGGAAGTCGGAACATGCTAAACGCATCATAGAGCGCTTAGAAAAGAACATATTCCCTTTTGTTGGCAACAAACCAATTAAAAACATGTTACCTCAGGAAATATTGCTGGTGCTGCGTAAGATTGAAGAACGTGGCTCACATCACATGGCTCACCGTCATATGCAGTTTTGTAGTAGTATCTTTCGGTATGCAGTAGCAACTGGACGAGCTGACCGCGATATAACAGCTGATTTACGCGGTGCATTAAAGCCCTCCAAGACCAAAAATCTAGCCCGCCTGAGTGAAGCACAATTGCCTGATTTTCTAAAAAAACTTGAGTTCTACGATACCGAATATAATGGTCACACCATGACAAAAATCGGCTTTAAGTTGCTGTTCCTAACCTTCGTTCGCAATGGCGAGCTTAGAAAGGCGACATGGGATGAAATCGACTTTGAAAAGAAAGAATGGCGTATACCAGCCGAGCGCATGAAGATGGGTGAAGAACACATCGTTCCGCTATGCACTCAAAGCATTGCGCTATTCAAGCAACTCAAGAAAATGACTGATAACATATACGGCAACTACGTGCTGCCCAGCTGTCAAAGTCCGCGTAAAACCATGAGTGAGAACACGTTCTTGAAGGTGATTGATATTCTGGGCTATAAAGGTGAAGCAACAGCGCATGGTTGCAGAGGCACGGCTTCAACCATCCTAAACGAGAATGGATGGCGCCCAGACGTGATTGAACGCCAGTTAGCACACGGTGAAAGAAACCAGATAAGAGCGGCTTATAATCACGCCCAATATCTCGCTGAACGTAAAGAAATGATGCAGTGGTGGGGTGATTATCTTGAGAAAGCTGGTATGAAGATTTAATGATGAATTGATGAATGGAGAAAAATAATGGCTAAATATAAAAAGAAATTAGAATTTCCTGCACATGTATTAGAGGTAAAGCAGAAACTGGAAGCATCTGGTGATGAACGCCTAGCTGTTATGAAGAAGCTGACCGAACCAAAAGAACTGGACTCTAGTATTCCAGACAGCAAGCAGCCAAAAAATAACTCAGAGAATGATTATTACACGATGTGGAGGCGACTGTATAAAGTAGAGAAAAAGGCAGTTCATAGAATAAACAAAGACAATTCGCAGCCGCTACAGGACATTACAGATGCTTGGGTTTACGGTTTTTTAGATGATGTTATAGAAGCTCAGAAGACACCCGTCTGGGCGCTTAAGAAAAATGAAGATTGGCAAAACCTAATCAAAGACATTAATAAACACACAAAAGAGCTTCAGTCTTTATATAACAGTATCGGGTTAGAGATGCCCCTTATCAGGTGTGATGTATTTCATGGGGGATTCTTCGCACAGGAGATGGTAGAAGAAAACGGCATTAGAGATTGGGTAAGTAGAACAGAACCTGATACTCCCACAGTTGATGCTCTAGGGTTTCTGGCTGACTATGCAGTAGAAGAAATCCAGAACTACATAATAACTAGAAAGCGTGGGGAAAACCATGAGGCTATAAGCTTTGTACACACCTTAGCACGAAAGAATTATAACTCCTACAAACAGACCCTCAATTCAGTTCTTAAAGCTGCTGCATACGCTTTATATGACACTGACTACAGTGATAGCGACATCCATAATCTTTTAAATGGGAGGAAAACAAGCAAACGTTGAATCTTTTAACCTCTCCATCTTACTTTGTAATTATCTAGAAAAAATACCAATCTTACCCAAATTTTATGCTCAGCTCAAATATTTCATAATTAGGAAACTAGCCCACATAAGGCTTTTTATTAATCCTAATTCTAAGGAATATTTTATGACTATCAATAACGATTTTAAACAAGCCTACACCATACCTGAGGTATGCAAGGCCATCAATATGGGTAAGACATGTGTTTACTCTCTCATCAACTCGGGCGAACTAAAAGCCAAGAAAATTCGTAAAAAAACTTTTGTATTAAAAGCCGACCTCGAAAATTTTCTTTCGGAGCTTGCTGATTACCCAGTAGATGGAGGGCAAAATAATGCATAGTCTGTATAAATCTACCTCATCCCTTACGCAGCTTACTTGCCAAGACGGTAAAAAAGCAGCAAAAACATTTGTAGTTAATGCTAACAAAGAAATCGAGAAAATGCCGATTCGTATAGGCAAAAAGTTTACTTGGAAAGAAATTCCAGTGTACTGTCTTGCAGACCTTGCTGCTTATCATGAAAAAGCCCTTAATGAGCCAAAGAGTTTTCCTATCCGTGGCAAACCAATTGAAGGCATACCTAAAATTGCTGTAAGAAAGTCATCTGGGCCAGAGGCTACCTTTAAATCATGCCCTCGCCCTTATGTGATGATTGATGTGGATCACATGGCCTTGCCGGATTTCATAAATGTGGTTGCCAATCCTGAGCAAGCATTACTATGGGTAGTTAAACAGCTACCCAAGGCCTTTCAAGATGTAAGCTTCTACTATCAATTTAGTTCAAGTCAGAACGTTCCTAAAAAGCTTAATGATAAGCCGGAATCAACAATATCTGCTCATATATGGTTTTGGCTTAATAGAGATGTTTCTGATAGTGAATTGAAACGTTATTTCAAGAAGTATGCACCATTTGTTGATACGGCACTTTTTAATCCTGTTCAGCCACATTTTAGTGCTCGTCCTAATTTCAAGGGTATGAGCGACCCACTCAAGGAAAGAAGTGGCGTGGTTAAGGGGAGTAGTGATGTTGTGATTTTGGATGAAATGCCAACACCGCTTGCAAAGAAGGCTCTACCACGCTCTGAGAATGAGCCTGTTGTCTCACCTGAGGATGAGGAAGAAGCAATTAAACGTTTGCTTCCATACTACAAAGAAGGCAAACGTGACAAGCTTTGCGCCACTATAGCAAGTATAGTGTACCGTAAGGGGTGGAGCGCTGAGAATGCTTCTAACTTTGTATATAAGCTTGCAAAAGCTGCCAATGATGATGAAGCAGAGGCGCGCCAAAAAGGTGCTTTACGTCTTTGTGACTCGATCGATGCCGGTGGTATAGCTCCTGGTATACCGACACTAAAAGATGAGTTTGGTGTAGAAGATGTAGAAGGGTTACTATCACTTCTCGGTGTCGGAAAGCCTGATATTGACGCTGCTATAAACACGTTAAATAGCAAAAGTGGTCTGGATCAGATAAAGCCGGTTATCGAAATGTTGCTTTCTTTATCTTCTGCTGAGCAAAAAGTCTGCATTGACCAGATTAAGCAAGCAACAGGTTTTTCAAAGCCTGCGCTAAACGAGCTTCTAAAAGAGGCAACTGTAAAACTTCCTCTCGTTGATATGATAGGAAGCCTTGCGCAAGGCTTTATTCTCAGTGCTAAAGTTCAGGATGGCCGCTTGCTGTTTTATTCAAAGAAGCAGTATTGGCTTTATAACGGTCGGTATTGGCAACCTGTTTCTGATGAATTTGTTGAGGGGATGGTGCTGGACTATTTGACAGACTTTATTGCTCAAAACGAAGGTAAGTATAGCTCTGTAAATCTACTGAAAGGAGTAATGACACTTTTACGCGCCCTTCTCAATAAAGAAGAAAATCCTATCCATTTAAAGGTTTTTGCCCCATCAGTCATTAATTGCCGTAATGCTGAGTTATGGTTTGATGATAAAGGCAATGTAGAGCCGAAGCCTCACACGCCTGAGCATTACTTGCAGCACTGTATAGATGTGGATTATGATCCGCACGCAACTTCACCTATGTTCGATGAGGCTTTGCTTGAGATTTTCGCCAACAGCAAAGACCCAAAAGGTATGGCACGTCACTCTAAAGAGTTGGCCGGTTATATTTGTCAGCCGTGGCGGAAGCATGCAAAGGTTGTTCTTTTTCACGGTCATGGGCGCAACGGGAAAAGTAGCCTTATGAGCCTGATTCAGAATGTTATCGGTATAAACATGGTGCTGGCAGAAAAGATTAACAACCTTGATCGCAACCCTTTTATTATCGGGGCGTTGGATGGTAAGTTACTTTTTGTCGATGATGACGTGGATTGTGGTACTACTCTATCTGATGGTCTGATGAAAAAGATTAGTGAAAGAAAACTATTAACTGGTGAACATAAGCATAAACCATCCTATCAGTTTATGTCGAATGTATTGCCCGTCATGCTTTCTAACACTTTTCCTGCATTAAAAGACTTATCGGTTGGAATACGTGAGCGCTTGATGGCGATCCCATTCACTCGTAAGTTTGAGCGTACCGAGATCAAACACGATCTATTCGATGAAATCTGGACGAAGGAAGCATCCGGTGTACTTAATCAGTTTATTGCTGGCTTTAAGCGTTTAAGAAAGCGAGGTGATTTTGATGAACCAGTGGATTGTATTGAAGCAACGCAAGAGTGGATTTCACGCTCTAATATTTTGCCACAATTCATCAGTGAGTGTTGTGAGCATGATGTTAGTTTTTCACAGTCGCTTGGCGATTTTTACGCTGTGTACAAGCAGTACTGTTACGACAATGGCTCGAAGCACATCTTAACTCAGCATAACCTTGCTCAGCGTCTCGAAAGCTTAGGCTACACGATCGTTCTTAAGGGCAAGAAAAAGTATGTGCGTGGAATACGTGCGGTCAATCAGGATTTTGAAACCCATCAGGAGGTAGCAAAACCAAAAATCTAAATGATAAAAAGGGGTGCGAATTTCAATATCTTTTTTATATATTATATATTTATTATAAAATTTTATATAATTATATAATAATGTTGAATTTGCACCCCTTTTTAACTTTATAAATGTAAAATTACAACCACACCTTACTCTACCCCGATTCACCTATTACCTAACTTCAAAGCCCATTACTATAGCATGCTATAACTACGAAATGTGGCGGATTACGAATCGTATAAAGCCACGATTATCAAAATTAACCTTGGCTTCTTCAGCCTACTGTATTGGTTGCTTCACCCACCCTTTCTCTAGCATGCAACCTTCATAGACTTTGGCACGCACAGCAGCCATTTTTGTTCTCATCTGGTTTTGATAGCCGATACAATAGCCACGATTATAACTGCTTTTGTCGCCACAATATGTTATAGGCACAACTGGCGCCGCTTTATAGCTCTCAGCAGCGCATGAAGGGTCGGCAATGGCGAATTCCACCTTTTGCTTGCTAGATGCACGCTCAACCCACTTGAAATCGATTTTTGGCTGCTGTTGAATGGCACATGCAGATAAAGCTAAAGCTGCTGTGACTGAAATGATACTTTTGATCTTCATATTTTACCTCTGCCGAATCATCGGATTAAGTTGTTTACTAACACTTCTAACCTACTTATTAGTGAAGCCTCAAAGCGGGTTACTCATGAGTAAGTGAGTTTGAAAAATGGGATGCATTCCAAAGGTCCGATGCATAAAAATGCAAGGGCCCCACGGCGACACCCTACCCCTGCTGCTAAATCTCTTGAATGTTAAGGTTGAATACTTCAACCTATGCATTGTTTTTTTAGTCCTGCTGTTCATTAAGCTTGCTAGAATTTCCAATCTTTTTTTCGATGGCAACTACTGAATAGTGAAGTTTGCTAATTTGCTCTGAGATAGTAAACATACCGAATATAATAAATACGCCGATCGCCACCATTGTTGTATTAAACAATCCAAAAAAATAATAACTTATAACTGCAATGGCGATAACTACTATCCCTGAAACAAATTGAAACAATGCTTTAGCCATAAAAACTCCTAATATTAAAGTAAAACGGCCACCACGCTTAATGCTTGGTGACCGGGGAGTTCAAAAATCGCGTGTGAGCGACTGCAATGGCCTTTAGGACAACATTGCACATACCACAAAGCCTGACCAGGCATAGGCTAGAGATGCGTCTTTGC
>CAYGTX010000112.1:0-6082 GCA_964352935.1 uncultured Rickettsiales bacterium
GTTATACACATAGCCGATTGAATGCTTCCAACTACTTTTTGCAATAGTTCTAAGCTCACCATTTTTTTCTAGTATGTTTACACTAGCAAAGTCGTCATCCCCCGCACCATCCATTGTAAGTATCAGCCAGCTCTCATCTTTCTTGCGGTCAAAAAAATATGCGGGTGAAAAAGCATGGCACGTATGGTGATTTATAAACTGCAGTGGGGTAGATTTTTTTATTCCAAGTTCGTGTAGTTTTTTTTCAGCTTCCTTTTTGCCTTGCTTAACTCTCTTCTCATGCTTTTTGGCTCTCAGCATATTAACTACTCGCATAGGCAGTGATGAGCCCACTCGATAATCAGCTTTTTCAAAAAAAGTACGAACTTTAGACTCTCTTTTTTTTGGATTTGACTGAGTGTCTTTTTCTTTAAGGTGTTCTGGGTAAATTACCTCGCCAGAAATTGCTACCGCATCTACTTGTTCAGGCTTTAAGTTATTTTCAGCTAGTATCCACTTAATAGCGTCTACCGGAAAGGCATGCGAGTTTTTAATATTATCGAATCTTTCTTGACTTACCACATTACGCACTTCACCATTTACCATAAGCAAAACAGTAGCATTGTGACCAAATTGTAATGATAATATATTCACAGTTCGAAGAGCTCCACTGGCTATTATAATACGTACTTATCGCCTTTAACCGAAGGCGTTTTAACTACAACGGTAACTGCATCAGTAAGCGCTTTGAATTCGCATGGTTCACCTGGTTCCAAAAGTACAATATCGCCTTCGCCATATTTTTTGTTGCACATCATCACTTCACCAGAAACAATTGCCGTTATTTCTGTGCCCACTTTATGCACATGTTTAGGCTCATTGTCACCTTTTTTATAATATTTTATAGCCACTTCTACATCTTTAGAATGCAGCAAGGTTGGCTCAAAATCGCCAACAAACCACCCCTTAACCATCTCGTTTAGTTTTGCTGTTTTCATGCCTGTTTTCTCTTTAGTACATTTTCTGTATAGGCTGCCAAATCTTCTGGAGTGCCAATTCCATGCATCGCCTGCTCCTTCACTTCATAGATACCAATTTTCAAGCCTTGTTTGATCGCATAATTATAAGCAGGGCATGTGTAGAACTCGCCATTGACACGATCGTTATGCACAATCATATCCATTGCCGCATCAATAAAATAACGCCCCTTGGTAAACAGATAGATACCAACAGTAGCCATGTCAGAAATTACTTCTTTTTCTTTCACCTCTTCTACCAAACCATTAGCAGTCGTTTTTGCAAATGACCATTTAGGGTTGCGCTCACTATCTTTAAAACACAAAATAGAGCCATCCAAGCCCCTATCAAGACAGTCACGTACAAAAGCTTCAATGTCAAAATCAACGATCTGATCACTATTAGCAATGATAAGCGGGGCATCTAAATCAATATGCTCGCGCGCTAACAGTACGGTGCAAGCAGTTCCTTCTGTCAATTTATCGCAGTGAGCCAGTTTAATCCCGTTGCTATCAAACCAATCAACCATTTCTGACTCTTGAGCGAGATGACTGCTTCTAGCAACAATTACTGTTCTCATTTCTTTATATTTCAAATTTTCAAGCACTCGCTCAATCATTGGAGTGCCAGCCACATCAATAAACGGCTTTGGCTTTCTAAATCCTGCTTTCGCAAAACGTGATCCCTCTCCTGCTGCTGGCACTAATAGTACAGGGCGGTCATTTATTCTACCGCGCTCAATACGCTCTCGACGCAGCATCTCCTCATATTCTGAAACTTTTTGTGGGCTATAAAGGTTAAAATAGCTACTGGCAGGAATATTATAATGCGATACTTTTTTACCTGCGAGCACTACTTCATTCACCACTTGTGAAATATAATATGCCCCCTTCACTTCCATTCCATTAAGTAATACGGACTGCGCAGCTTCAATAAAATCAGAGCCTTTTTTGAAGTAATAAAAACCTGCAATTGCAAGGTTACTAATCACTTTTTTCTCAGAAGCCTCAATCACTTCGCCATCATCTTGTGTACGAACATAAGACCAACGCGGATGGGTAGAATCAAACGTAAGCAGTGCTGTATCTAATTCACGCTTTCTAAAATCAGCAATAGCTATATTTAAATCAGAGCGAATAACTTGGTCACTATTTACTATAACTAACTCTTCATCAGGCTTAATATGCTCAATCGCCATCAAACAACTACATACCGCACCTTTTGTTGGCGCATCCAGCTTTACAATTCTATATTCATGCCCTTTTGCCAAAAGCTTTAGGACACCCTCTAAACTATATTGTCTGCACAACTCTTCCTGAACAACAAATGTAAGCTTTGGTTTTGGATAAATATTTTTCAGGGCTACAATAGTATGCTCAATCATTGGCTTGCCAGCAATATCAATCAGTGGCTTTGGAAAAGCATAATCCTCAGGCTTGAATAAGGTATCCTGCCCGGCAATGGGAATGAGTATGTTCATCATGCGGCTTGTTTTCCTTCGAATCTATCAATGGCACTGCGAATTGTTTGGTAGTGTACATCATCTGGTGAAGACACTTCACACACAAACGCACCACTTTCACGTGCTGCTTTTATACCATTTTCATTATCTTCTACAATTAAACATTCATGAGGTTTTAAGCCGAGTTCTTTCATTGCTTTTTGGTAAATATCAGGTGCTGGCTTCGGATTCTTTACATCCTCATTGGATAAAGTCAACGCCAAGAAATCTTCAAGACCCGCATGCCGCGCCACCAAATCAACCGATTGCCTTACTGAGTTAGAGCACATTGCTAGTGTATAGCCCTCTTGCTTTAACCTCGAAAGCAAGTAGCGATGATGAAACACCGGACGGCAACGAGCAACCATAATATCCTGCGTAACGCGCTGCTTGATATTATTAAGAAGATTATGAAGTTCCACCGGCAAAGATCTGGTTTCACTTAATATTTTTAGCTTCTGCTTTGTGGAGAGCCCATCAAATGTTGAAAGGTGACTAACACGATCAATCGACATACCAAAGATTTCCAGCGCATCATTAAGCGCTTCGTAGTGCCACTCGCGCGCATCAACGAGCACGCCATCCATATCAAACAAAACTGCCTTAATAGCTACTTCTTTTTTACTCATAAAAAAATGCCTTTGCCTCTTCCGGAAAATCCGTACACAAGTAAACTTTTTGATTACTATTAGTGATTGATGCTATTTTTCCCTTCCAGTTTTGCCATGTATTTTTATACACTCTACGGTGTAACTCTGGCGAAACCAGCGCTACATCACGTCCTTGAGAAAGAAAATCCATAGCAGCATCTATCTGCCCTTCTTCCGAATCAAACGCATCCACCCATACGCCAGACGCTTTTATTTCAAAAGCTGGAACTTTTTCAAACTCACTATAGCGTGTAAAGCACCTAAAATCACGCTTCAAATAACCCAGCGCATCTGGCACCGCCATATCAAAAAAAAAGAAGTTTCTTTCCTCTAGATTTAAACCTGCACGTTTAAAAGTTTGCTGTATTTTTTCCTGCAGACCGTCCGCTTTTACATTGATAGCTAAAGCTAGGTGATTCTCTCTACCGTATGTTTTATAAATGTCCAAAAAAGCACTAAGTGTCATACAGCCATCCAGCGGCTCAGGCATATCATGACTAATCACCACCTCGCCCGCACAATCACGCACATCAGTCTCAATGCCAAAACCAAGCTTAAACGCTCGAACAAATGCTTCTTCTGAGTTTTTTTCTCTCTCAGTTTTCCAATAGCCGCGATGTGCTAGTATTTCTAATGTCATTATGATTACTTAGTGTTTAATTTTTGTATAAAAGCATTCCAAAGCAACTCAGAACGACAATGCTTTTTTACATACTCAGTGCCATTTTTTGCTATTTTTTGACTCTTATCAGGCGTTTCTGCTATTTTTTCAATTACCAATCGTATTGATTCTAAACTGCCATTATGTGAGAGGTAGTGCTTTCCTTCTTCTAACTCAAGCCCATTATAATATTCACTTTGAGCAATAAGAACACACCCACACGCCATCGCCTCAAAAGCACCAACAGCTGGCAATCCGTGCACCTCTTCACCAATCAGTGCTGAGCTATGATTATTATAGAAATCAACAATATTAAACGAAAAATATTGCTTTTGCGCAGAGTCAAAGAATCTAGCAATTAAGCGAACAAGAATATTACGTTTTTTTTCACGATAAGGCGAAATCTTACACTCAATAACATCTGATAACTTATCACGATTCATGTATATAAGTTTACGCACCGGGTGATAGCTATCTAGATTAAAGAATGTAATGAAATCACTGTACCGTGACTTAGGACGCTCTTCATGTAAGTTATGAAAACTTCCGGTAGCTGCACACTTTTGCTTTCGCTTTTCCCATTGTGTTTCCACCCTAAAACGTTCATTTACCTGAAATGGTAAGATGATAAAAGGATATTCCTCTTTAAAGAACTCTCTAAAATAGCTGTTATTTCTTAAATCAGCTTCTGTTGCCAATGTCACGTTTGTAAGTTTGGCAATGTTCTGCGCTTTTTCTTTAGTAGCGATAAAATAGTGATTTAAATTAATCACTTTCTTATGAAAAAACTCAATAATCGCTAATCTTTCATGAAAAGCAGCGACGCAGTTTTTATACGAAAACAAATAAAGTACCGAACTCGGGCTAAGTTGCTCCAAGTTCCAATGAACATTTACTTTTTCCTGCAACTGATTTAAACGCAGCCAAAGAAACAGCTCAATTTTTAATAAACATAGACGAAGAAATCTCGGCAACCACATAAATACTCGCTGAGGCAGCAGTGACGAAAGACTTCCATCCACCAATACATCAACTTCACCTTCACTTTCTATCGCGCCATCAAACAAGTAGGCGTATTTTCTAAGCGCACGTCGTTTAGCAATAGCAAACGAAATGGGCTTCGCAATAAAGTCATCAGCATGAGGATTGAGATAAACTATATGCATTAACTTGAATGCTACTTTTAAGGTTACTTATTATTTACGGCTAAAATTTTTTTGGTATGCTAGCGTAAATCATTGCTTTTGAAAACAACAAACACCTATCCCATAAAGGAATATGGCTACTAAATTCTTTCAACACTCGCCTATGCCCTTTTGCGATAAGATTAGCGCGTCTTATAAAAACAGCTGGACTTGAGAGCCTATCCTCACCACTTCGGTCATAACATCTTGCAATTACAGGGGAAAGTATCGCATCACCAAATTTCTGGATAATACGCATACAGCCAATACCTTCATACCCTCGCAAGTCTTCATCATAAGGCGCTTCAATCACAATCTTCCTATTAATCGCCACTAGCGCCTCGCCATAGGATGTATGCTTTAAATAGCGCTCTAGCGATAGTATTTCTTCATCTTCAAAGCGTTGCCCAACAAGCTGCCCTCGCTCATCTGCAACACGAAAAAAAACGAGTGGCTTATCTCTATGGTTTTCCAGTGTTTCTTGTGTATTCTTAAAGGATTTTTGATGGAGTGTATCATCCGAATCAAGAATCACAACCCAATCAGCATCTGAAGCAACAAAACCTGTGTTTTTTGCTCCAGTTACACCGCGGTTATATTCATGTTCAATAATGGTTAAAGCCTTATTTTGTAGCTCTTTCTTATATTTTTCTTTTAGAATACTTAACGTATTGTCTGTGGATGCATCATCCACCAACAAGACGCGTCCATTCCAAACTTTAGTAGCCAAAAGAGCAGAATCTATCGCTCGGGAAACTTTTGTCTCACGATTATAGGTTGTGATGACAACATCAATACGCATCACACCTTCCCGTTAGTGAAAAATAGAAAGCGGCCGCCACTAAAGCGACACATAAGCCACCAAACAGAAAGCAAAGCTAACGGCAAGCAAACAAAACCAGAGAGCGGATAAAATGCTGAAAGATACGCTAGTAACACAAGCACTATATTTAGCTTTAGTATCGAGAAGCTGACTTGCGAGTGTTTCATTCCATTTCTAATTGCCTGTTGATAATAGTGCTTTGAATGTGCCTCAAAGATATTTTCACCAGCAATTAAGCGTTTTATTAGAGTGACACCAGAATCTAGC
>CAYGTX010000113.1:0-6071 GCA_964352935.1 uncultured Rickettsiales bacterium
GGTGCAGGTCTACCCGGACTTATCTTAGCGTTAACAGAGCGCTTCGATACACATCTTGTTGAGAGCAATCAAAAAAAAGCCTCTTTTTTAAGAGCAATTGCCCATAAAACAACGAGCAAAACAACGGTACATGATGCACGGATAGAAAAATTAACTGCTTGGGAAAGTGATATTCTTACTGCCCGTGCCCTCGCACCAATGCCAAAACTCTTGGATTTATTGTCTGATTTTATTGATAAAGCCAAACTATGCCTTTTCTTAAAAGGTCAAAATGTGGTAGAAGAAATAGAAGAAGCTACTAGATGTTGGGATTTTGAATATGAATTACATCCTAGCATGACACACCCAGATAGTGTTATAGTAGCAATGAAACATATCTCTCGGAGGCCGTCATGACTAATGCTGCACCTTGCCAAATTATCGCCGTTGCCAATCAAAAAGGTGGTGTTGGTAAAACAACCACCGCTGTTAATTTAGCAACCGCACTTGCTGCTGTTAAAAAGCGCGTGTTACTTGTCGATCTTGATCCACAAGGAAACGCAAGTACAGGACTAGGAATTGACCCCGCTGATAGAACAAATACTGTATATGATGTGCTCGTAGATGAAATGGAAGCAACCAAAGCCATCGTTAAAAGCACTGTACCGGGCTTACATATTTTACCTGCTACTGTTGACCTTTCGGGCGCAGAAGTAGAGCTGACATCGGCTATGCGTCGTGAGTTTATCCTAAATGACGCATTAGAACTAGTCACGGATGAATATGACTATATTCTAGTTGATTGCCCGCCATCGCTTGGCTTGTTAACACTCAATGCTCTTGTTGCGGCACATTCAGTCCTTATCCCATTACAGTGTGAATTTTATGCACTCGAAGGGCTTAGCCACTTATTAAAAACCATCGAGATGATTCGTAAAAAACTAAATCCTGAGTTAGATGTTCACGGCATCGTTCTCACCATGTATGATCGTCGCAATAATTTGACAGAACAAGTGGAAGGCGATGTAAGAGATTGTTTAGGCTCAAAAGTGTTTAACACTGTCATTCCACGTAATGTTCGTATCTCAGAAGCACCATCTCATGGAAAACCAGCCCTTTTATACGATCATAAATGTTCAGGTGCGGTAGCCTATATGATGTTAGCCCGCGAATTATTAGCCCGCGGCAAAGCACTATTAGCCGAAACAAGCATCAACAAAGAACCAGCATTAGCATAGAAAATGAGGTAATTATGAGTGATAATAAAAAGCCAAAGAGAGCTTTAGGACGCGGTCTTTCAGCACTAATGGGTGATTTTGATTTAGATCAAGGCACAAGCACGTCATCCGAAAACAAAAAAGAGAGTGCACAGCAAACGCTTCCAATCACTCAATTACGCCCAGGGCGTTTTCAACCACGTCGTCATTTTGATGATGCGGCGCTTGAAGAGTTAAGCGCCTCTATTAAATCAAACGGCCTATTCCAGCCTATTATTGTGCGCTACTTAGAGCAAAACAGCTATGAGATTATCGCAGGTGAGCGCAGATGGCGCGCTTCTAAACTAGCTGGGCTTACGAATGTGCCCGTACTCATCCATAATTTTGATGATAAACAAGCACTAGCTGTCGCACTCCTAGAAAATATTCAACGTGAGAACCTTTCGCCGATTGAAGAAGCAGAAGGCTACCAGCGTTTGATGAAAGAGTTTGATTACACGCAAGAAGTTCTCGCTAATGAGCTGGGTAAAAGCCGAAGCCATGTGGCAAATCTTTTAAGAATGCTTACGCTACCTGAAGACGTTAAGCGCTTAATCTCAAGCGGTGAGCTTAAAATGGGGCAGGCCAGGGCGCTTATTGGTCAAGAATCCGCCTCTGAGCTTGCTCAACAAATCATTCAGAAAAAACTCAGCGCTCGCCAGGCTGAAAAGCTTGCTAAAGGCTGGGGAACACGCAAACCAACTACGCCTAAAACGTCTAGCAATACAACCAATACAAATGACACTCAGTTTTCTAGCTTACATGCTAATAGTGCTAGCCCCGCAAATGAACCAAAAGATCCTGACGTCTTAGCTTTAGAACAAAGCCTAATGGCTAAAATTGGTGTCAGAGTTCAAATTGATGAAACTGTCGATGAGGCCGGTGGCAGTGGCCGTGTTGGGCTTTATTTTGATTCACTTGAAGAGTTAGACCGCATCTTCCAGCATTTACAAATGAAAGATACGCACTAAGTTTTTTAGTAATGTTTCACGTGAAACATTCAATTCTTGATCCCTGATAACGTTTAAAGGTATGTTACACATGTATCCCGAGCAAAACCTCGTTGATGAAGGCTACATCAACGTTTCAGAGAGCCCAAAGCACACTCTTTATTGGCAAGAATATGGCTCACCCAGTGGTCAACCAGTGATGATTCTCCACGGAGGCCCAGGCAGTGGCGCAATGAAAGATCAAGCCAGACTGTTTGATCCAACATTTTATCGCATTATCATGTTTGATCAACGCGGAGCGGGTAAAAGCACACCTCACGCTTCATTGGAAGCAAATACTACAGCGCATCTAATTGAAGATATAAACTCACTTAGAACACTGTTAAATGTGAGTGGCAAGATGCATTTATTTGGTGGAAGTTGGGGCAGCACGCTAGCACTGGCCTATGCCATTCAGCACCCAGATAACATTGCATCCATCACGCTTTATGGTGTTTTCCTTGGCCGAGAAGCAGATATTGCTGATTTTTATCAAAGCAACGCCACCACACTAAACGACAACCAAACGGCAGGAGCAACCCAAAAAGAGTTAGCAAACGAATGGCAACGTTATGTTTCATTTATTCCTAAAAATGAACGTGGAGATATGATAGAAGCCTATCGCCGTCGACTGCACTCAGAAGATAAAACAGAGCAGTTAAAAGCCGCACAACACTGGAATAGGTGGGAAAGAGCCGCATCTAAACGTGTTTATGATGAACAAACCGTCAGCATAGAGCCCGAAGATACCTATAGTTTAGCACACGCAAGAATGGAAAATCACTATTTTACGAATGGTCTATTTCTAGGAAAAAATGGCAGTAGAGAGCAGAATTATATATTGGAAAATGCAGATAAATTAACCGACATCCCATTAGCAATTATTCAGGGCGTGCATGATAAAGTATGCCCATCAGATCAAGCAAAAGCACTCTTTGAAGCCCTAAAACGCGCTTCAAATAGATATCCGCCACAGCTCAACCTTATTGAGACAGCAGGGCATACGATGCGTGATGAGGGAATGATAGATGCACTTAAAGAAGCAACGGATAGGTTTCGTTCTCTATAGCTTTTATACAAGCTTATGAATCACCTTGAATAGTAGAGAAACCAAACTATTAAGCCATTTTTCCTATTTTAAGCAAGATACGTGAAAGCAATAAATTATTCATTGCCCCCGTCTTTTTGCAATCACCTTCTACCTGCTGTAATAGCTCTAAAATTTGGCTTAGTTTAGGCAACGTCCACCTCGCAAGATGCTGCTGATACACTGGCTTTACCTTGAAGAAAAGAGGAGGGCGCTGTGAATCCACCATTTGTTGGGCAGACTTACCACTTTCTGCCATTTCAGCACGCATATCATAGAGTTTATTAAAATGATTAATCATCGCGCGAAGCATCGCAATGGCGGGCATACCTTCTTGTAGCAATTTCTCTGATTCGTGCTGCGCCTTCTGTCCTTTGCCTGATGCAATATCTAGGCAAATATCTTGTATATTCAACTCTACCATGCCTGCAATGGAAGCAGCGATGTGCTGATAAGCAATGTGCTTTTCCTCACCACAATATAAAAGCAGCTTATCAAGCTCGGCCTTTAACAATAGGTGGTCGCCATAAAATGACTGGCACAGGAATTGTAGGGCTTGTTCATCTATCTGATAGCCATTTTCGCGAATATAGTTGCGCGTAAAGGCTGAAATATCACGAATTTCTTCACGATAACAAGGAATAGCAACCGCAAACGGCTCTTTTTCAAATGCTTTTCTGAGTGACGAATTAGCGGGCAGCTCACTTGCGATCACAATCACATAGTTTTCGACAGCCTGTTCTATCACGCTAGCAATTGCATCGGGCATTGCAGCACCCGCATCCAATATACGAATCAACTTCTTGCCACCAAAAAAGCTATAGGCATTCAATTCATCTGAAAGCCAAGCGGGATCATCCTTAAGCTTATCAACGCTCACCGTCACATATTGCAATGGGTCATGCAGCGCTTCTTCACCCATAAGGTTTTTAGCAATCTGCTGGCAACGCTCGGAAGCCAATCCTGCATCAGGTCCGTAGAGCAAAAAGAAACGGCAAGCTGGTGCTGGTTTAGCTAAAAAGTTTTTAATGTCTTTGGCTGCGAGTTTCATAATAGAATTTTCAATTTGAAGTCATGTTGCTACATCATCATAACGCAAACATGATGTAGCATAACATTAATATAGTTGTTGAACATAATTTTAGCACAAAATTATGTTCATTCAATCGCCACGTAGGCTTTCGCCACATGAGTGGCGGTGCGCATTCGCGCTATTATAGTCGTTTCTATTTGATATATTATTCTTAAGTGAAACGACTATATATTTGAAATGAAGAGAATAAAAAAGCATGAGAAGTAAGTTATAAAATAACCACCACTCATGCTCGAAATTTCGTCTTATTTTAAAGCTCCGTGAGAAGCGTTCAGCAACCCCTAAGCTACCTTTGCATGCAACACAACCGCCATCGCCTCAGCGACTTCTAAATCAGCTTCTGCTGCAATCTTACTATGTTCGTCTTTTGCCTTACTATGCGCACGTTCAGCTTCTTCTAAACGATGCTTAACATCTTCTGCTGTAATATCTTCTGCAAGCATTGCTTCTTTTGCAAGAATCGTACAACGATCGCCTGTCACTTCCACGACACCACCAGAAGCAAAGAAACGTAACTTACTTACATCGCTTTCAACGATTTCTAATAAACCTGGGCGAAGTTGTGAAATGCATGGTGCATGATCTGACAAGATACCCATATCACCTTCAATGCCTGGCACTTCAACAAGTACAACAGAACCAGAATAGGTAAGTTTTTGTGGTGTTACGAGCTCAAGGTTAAAGGTATCACTCATAAAAGAAACTCATATAATTGGTGTTTAAAATAGAAAAGCAGGTCGTAAGTTTTCACTTAACAGACCTGCAATCCATTATTTATTATGCAGCTTCAGCAGCCATTTTTTTCGCTTTCGCAATCACTTCGTCAATGCCACCGACCATGTAGAAAGCTGACTCTGGTAAATCATCATATTTACCAGCAACGATGTCTTTAAAGCCTTTAATGGTATCTTCAAGCGCTACAAGTTTACCAGGCGCACCTGTAAATACTTCAGCAACATGGAATGGCTGAGATAGGAAACGCTGAATCTTACGCGCACGTGCTACTACTAGCTTATCTTCTTCAGATAGCTCTTCCATACCAAGAATCGCAATGATGTCTTGAAGTGATTTGTATGTTTGAAGAATACGTTGCACTTCACGCGCTACTTCATAATGCTCGTCACCCACTACTGCTGGGTCTAACATTTGTGAGGTAGAATCAAGTGGATCTACCGCAGGGTAAATACCAAGTTCTGCAATCGAACGGTTCAATACTGTGGTTGCATCTAAGTGCGCAAATGAAGCCGCTGGCGCAGGGTCAGTCAAGTCATCTGCAGGTACATAAATCGCCTGTACTGATGTAATTGAACCTTTGCGTGTTGAAGTAATACGCTCTTGCAAGCCACCCATATCGGTTGCTAGTGTTGGCTGATAACCTACCGCAGAAGGAATACGACCAAGTAGCGCAGATACTTCCGAACCCGCTTGGGTGAAACGGAAAATATTATCTACGAAGAACAATACATCACGGCCTTCTTCATCGCGGAAATATTCTGCTTGAGTCAAACCAGAAAGTGCGACACGTGCACGCGCTCCAGGAGGCTCGTTCATTTGTCCATAAACAAGCGCAGCTTTAGACTTTGAAGGATCCTTCTCATCAATTACGCCTGATTCAATCATCTCGTGGTAAAGATCGTTACCTTCACGGGTACGCTCACCCACACCGG
>CAYGTX010000114.1:0-6069 GCA_964352935.1 uncultured Rickettsiales bacterium
TTCACTATGTGGGTAAAAAAGGCACTGTTTCAGAACAGATGAAACAAATCGGCAAGCTCGCACCCGAAGAACGCAAAACATTTGGTGCCGATGTAAACAAAGTAAAGCAGGCCGTTAATGATGCGCTCTCAGCAAAAAAAGAAATACTTGAAGTAAGTGCGTTAAATGAAAAACTCGCCAATGAAACCATCGACGTCACGCTTGCTGCAAGACCTGAAAATAAAGGCAGCATTCACCCTATCATGCAAGTGATTGAAGAAGTCACCACTATTCTTGCACAGCAAGGATTTGCCGTGGCAGAAGGACCCGAAGTGGAAGATGATTTTCATAACTTTAATGCATTAAATATCCCAGAAAATCACCCTGCACGTCAAATGCAGGACACATTTTATTTAACTGCCGACGATGAAGATAGTAAAACGCCTTTATTGCTTCGCACGCACACTTCTTCTGTACAAATTCGTGAGATGAGTAAAGGTAAAGCACCCTTTAGAATTATCGCACCGGGCAGAGTCTATCGCAGCGATTATGACATCACGCACACGCCTATGTTCCACCAGATAGAAGGGCTTTATATTGATAAGAATATTCATATGGGACATCTCAAAGGCTGTTTGCACCAATTTCTAAAAAGCTTCTTTGAATTGGATGATGTGCCTTTACGTTTTCGTCCATCATTTTTTCCGTTCACTGAGCCTTCTGCCGAAGTAGATATTGGCTGTGAACGAAAAGATGGCGAACTTAAAATTGGTGCTGGTAAAGATTGGTTAGAAATTCTTGGCTGTGGTATGGTGCATCCCAATGTGCTTAAAAATGTGGGTTTAGACCCTAATGAATATCAAGGTTTTGCATTTGGTATTGGCATTGAACGTTTAGCGATGCTTAAATATGGCATGCCAGATTTGCGAGCATTTTTTGATTCTGATATTCGCTGGCTTGAGCATTACAGTTTTAATTCACTAGATATTCCGACAGCATCAGGAGGATATGGCGCATGAAATTTACTTTAAACTGGTTAAAAGAATTTTTAGACACCAACGCTTCGCTTGATGAAATCACCGAGGAGCTTACAGCTCTAGGGCTAGAAGTAGAGGAAGTGCAAGATAGAGCCGCTGCACTTGCACCATTTCGCATTGCACAAATTAAAGATGCAAAACCACATCCAGATGCTGATAAGTTGCAGGTATGCCGTGTAGCAACCGGCGCTGAGGAATTGCAAATTGTGTGTGGAGCACCGAATGCTCGCCCCGGAATCAACGTGGTGTTAGCTCCTATTGGCGCAGTTATACCTACCAATGATTTAAAAATTCGTCCGTCAAAAATTCGCGGTGTCGAAAGTTTTGGCATGCTATGTTCAGCAGCAGAACTTGGTCTTGGTGAAGATCATAATGGTATCATTGAAATGCCAGCAAATGATAACTCTATCGGCTTACCATATGCGAATATTGTTGGCCTAGATGACCCTGTCATTGAGATTGCAATCACGCCTAATCGCGGTGATTGTTTAGGTGTATATGGTATCGCGCGTGATCTTGCAGCAGCAGGACTTGGCACGCTTAAACCACTCACATTTAAGAACCATAAAGGCAACGCCGCCTCACCTATTCAAGTGAATATTGATGACGAAAATCTTTGCCCGTATTTTATTGGTCGTCACTTTAAGAACGTAAAAAATGCACCAAGCCCTGATTGGTTAAAGCAACGTTTAGAAGCCATTGGCCTTCGTCCAATTTCTGCATTAGTTGATATTACTAATTATATTGCGTTTACCTTTGGACGCCCATTGCATGTCTATGATGCAAACAAATTAAAAGGTAATTTACGTATTGGTTTTACAAAAGGGAATGAAACTTTTTCAGCGCTGGATGATAAAGAGTATAACCTAACGACTGGTACACCCATTGTGGCTGACGATAATGGCGCACAAGCAATTGCAGGCATCATTGGCGGCAGCAACTCAGGCTGTGAACTAGATACCACCGAAGTATTTTTAGAAGTTGCTTTATTTGATGCAGATGCAGTTGCCAAAGCTGGTCGTAACTTAGGTATTTTAAGTGATTCGCGCTATCGTTTTGAGCGCCGTGTTGATCCACTTTTCCTCGAAAGCGCAACCGATATTGCCACTCAGATGATTCTTGATTTATGCGGTGGAGAAGTAAGCGAAGTTGCTGTTGCAGGCGCACGCCCTAAATGGAACAAGTCGATTGCTTTCACTACAAATGATGTGGAAAAGATTGGTGGCGTGAAAGTTAATGATGCAACATGCAAAAACATTCTTTCCTCTTTAGGTTTTGAAATTGAAGGTGCTAATGTTTTAGTTCCATCATGGCGACCAGATGTGGAAGGCACAGCCGATATTGTAGAAGAAATTTTACGCGTTCATGGCTATGAACACATCCCCACCTCAGAATTACCGCGCATAGAAAACACAAAAGAAACCGCAATCACTGCTGAACAATCTCGCATCTATCGCGCACGTCGTGCGCTTGCATCACGTGGCATGAAAGAAAGCGTTAGCTGGTCATTTATGCCATCAGATATTGCGCGATTATTTGGATTAAAAGATGATGGGTTGCGCTTAAAAAATCCTATTAGCAGCGATTTAGATGTAATGCGTCCTTCTATTTTGCCAAACCTATTGCAAGCAGCAGCGCGCAATGCTGCACGTGGCTATGCTGATATTGCATTCTTTGAAGCAGGGCCCGTTTTTGAAACAGCAAAACCAAAAGGCCAAAACCGCCAAGTAAGCGGCATTCGTACTGGCAATATTGTTACACGCAACACACATGATGCTGAACGCACGGCAGATATTTTTGATGCAAAAGCAGATTTATTTGCAGCGCTTGAAGCGATGGGCGCACCAACTGCTAATTTGCAAATCTCAACCGATGCGCCAAGCTGGTATCACCCTGGTCGTTCTGGCGTGCTCAAATTAGGCAAAAATGCACTGGGTGTTTTTGGTGAAATTCACCCGTCTATTTTAAAAAAGTTGGACATTAAAACCAGTGCCGTTGCCTTTGAATTATATGCAGATGCACTACCGCCGATTAAGCGTAAAAATAAAAGTCGCAGCAAATTAATTGCATCCGACTATCAAAGTTCAGTTCGCGATTTTGCTGTACTTGTGGATGCAAATATAGAAGCCGAAGCCATTCTTCGCTCCGCTAAAAGTGCTGATAAAAAGCTCATTCAAGATGCTGTTATTTTTGATATTTATCAAGGCAAACATATTGAGGAAGGCAAAAAGTCAGTGGCGTTTTCTATACGCATTCAACCTGATGATCGCACCTTAACTGAAAAAGAGTTGGAAGAAATTCAACAGAAAGTCATTGCTGCTGTGAGCAAACAAACTGGCGCGGTATTACGTTAATCTGACTATTCACCCTGCATCACTAAAGAGTGCGGGGTGAATTCTATTTCTGATTTATGGGTAAAAAAGAATTCTACTCATTACTTAAAAGAGTTTAATCGCCACTGTCATTCCCTCTTCAGTAGGAATCAAAATTGATTGGTATTTATTTTCATCTGCAAGACGCGCATTAAATTCGCGCATTGAATTATATGCTTTCTTTGTCACTCGATTAAGGTCTGGTTCATCAGCATATACATTGCCAAACAACAACGTGTTATCACCAATAATCAACCCTCCTTTACGGATGTTCTTTTCTGCCCATGTTAAATAATCAGCATAACCACCTTTATCTGCATCGATGAAAATCATATCAAAAGGCGCTTCACTTTCAAGGGTTGGCAATATTTCTTGTGCCTTCCCCTCCTTTAAATGAATTTTATGTTTTTGCTCGCTTGCCTCAAATTGTGTTTTTGCTTTTGCCGCATTTTCTGCATTATGCTCAATCGTATATAACTTCCCATCTTCGGGTAATGCACGCGCCATCCACATTGCTGAGTACCCCATAAAGCAACCGACTTCCACCACATTTCTTACGTTATTTAATCTCATAAGAAGCTGTAATATTTTTGCTTCAACAGCACCCAGCTGCATACCAACCGCTCCTGTTTCAACCGCGTTAGCACGAATCTTTTTTAGCACCTCATCTTCCGTTGCAAATAACTCTGCAATATATTGCAATGCTTTATCTGGTGTTGTACGCATGAGTAGCTCCTTGCTTTTTTGTTGGTTCTTTCTATGATGCAACTATGAAGATATTAGGCATAGAAACAAGTTGTGATGAAACTGCAGCCGCTATTGTAACCGATAGCAAACAGATTCTTTCACACAAAATACGCACCCAACTGGACGAACACAAGCCCTATGGTGGGGTTGTGCCAGAGATAGCCGCGCGCGCACACATGGATGTTCTAAATAAGCTCATTAATGGCGCGATGGAAGAGGCTAATATCAAAGAATTTTCCGAACTAGATGGCATTGCGGTAACAGCAGGCCCTGGTTTAATTGGTGGCGTGATTGTGGGAGTGATGATGGCAAAAGCCATTGCTTCGGTTAGTAACATTCCATTCATTGCCGTCAATCATTTAGAAGGTCATGCACTTACTGCAAGACTAGAAGAAGATGTTCAATTTCCCTATTTATTGCTGCTCGTTTCTGGTGGGCATTGCCAGTTTCTAAGTGTTGAAAACATTGGTGAATATACACAGCTTGGCACCACGCTAGATGACGCCCTTGGTGAGGCATTTGATAAAGTAGCCAAGATGCTGGGCATGGATTATCCCGGTGGACCACTCGTTGAAAAGGCCGCTAAGAGTGGTGATGCAACACGCTTTAAACTTCCTCGCTCTTTAGTGGGAAGAAAAGGCTGTGACTTTTCATTTTCAGGATTAAAAACAGCCGTAAGAAGAGAAATTGAATCTCTTCCATCTCCACTATCAGAACAAGATAAAAATGATTTATGCGCATCCTTCCAAGCATGCGTTGGGGATATTTTAGAAGATAGGTTAAACCACGCCATTGCAAAATATGAGCAAACACAAAATGGTAAACGTCTAGTGTTAGCTGGCGGTGTTGCAGCAAATCAATATATCCGCGCTCGCTTAGAAGAAAGCTGCAAGAAACATGGCTACACCTTATTTGCACCATCCATCAAACTATGCACCGATAATGCCGCGATGATTGCATGGGCAGGTATTGAACGTATGCAAAAGGGTTTTATATCCCCACTAGATTTCGCTCCAAAAGCACGCTGGCCACTCGAGCAACTCAGGCAAAAAACTTAGGCAGCATCCGCCTTATCTGTTGCAATCCATGCATCTAAATCTGCAAGTGCGCGTTTGCAATAAGCCGCTTTACGCTCTTTCTTTCCAACGCGTGTTTCAAAGTTTGGCATGAGTCCGAAATTAATATTCATTGGCTGAAAAGTTTCTGCTTCTGCATTACCTGTAATGTGAGAAAGCAAAGAGCCAAGCGCGGTAGTGGATGGCGGTGTATTAATGGTTTCACCTTTTAATTCTTCTGCTGCAAAACGTCCTGCTAATAAACCAATCGAAGCACTTTCAACATAGCCTTCCACACCGGTTACTTGCCCAGCAAAACGGATATGCGGATGGTTGCGGAGCCTTAGAGATTCATCTAATAGCTCTGGGCTATTGATAAATGTATTACGGTGCATCCCGCCGAGTCGTGCAAATTCGGCCTTTTCTAAACCAGGGATGGCTTGGAAAACTTTTTTCTGTTCGCCATATTTTAACTTAGTTTGGAAACCTACCATATTGTAAAGTGTACCAAGTTTATTATCCTGCCTTAACTGCACCACCGCATATGCTTTTTCATTCGTGTGAGGGTTGGTTAATCCAACTGGTTTCATAGGGCCAAAACGCAACGTTTCAACACCGCGAGAAGCCATCACTTCAATCGGCAAACAGCCTTCAAAATATGGTGTATTTTTTTCCCACTCTTTGAAATCTAATTTTTCACTTTCTAAAAGCGCCTCAATGAATGCATAATATTGCTCTTTATTCATCGGGCAATTAATATAGTCTTTACCATTGCCACCCGGACCTACTTTATCATAGCGCGATTGAAACCATGCTGTTTCTAAATCGACTGAATCTTTATGCACAATAGGTGCAATTGCATCAAAAAAAGCCAGATAT
>CAYGTX010000115.1:0-6014 GCA_964352935.1 uncultured Rickettsiales bacterium
CCGAGGTGTCAGTGCTCGCGCTGGTCGTGCTAACTCACTTCTTCTTAAATATATTCTGGGCTTAATGCTCCCTACAAAAGGCAAAATTTTCATCGATGGTGAAGAAACAAGCTATATTTCTGAAAGCAAACGCAATGAAATGATGCGTAAATTTGGAATGCTTTTTCAAGGCGGTGCTTTGTTTGATAGCCTACCTGTTTGGTATAATATTGCATTTTCTCCACTTGGTTCTAAAAAAATATCTAAAAAAGAAGCGCGTGACTTCTCCATCGAAAAACTTAAATCGGTAGGTCTGGGTTCTGAGGTAGCAGATCTTTTTCCATCAGAACTTTCAGGCGGAATGCAAAAGCGAGTATCTTTAGCGCGCGCAATTGCTGATAACCCTGAAATAATCTTTTTTGATGAGCCAACAACAGGCTTAGACCCCATTATGTCAGACATTATTAACGATCTGATCATTAAATGTTCTGAAGAGTTGGGTGCAACTACGGTTACTATTACGCATGATATGCACTCGGCACGCAAAATTGCAGATAAAATTGCGATGGTATATCAGGGTGAGTTTATCTGGCAGGGTGATGTAAAAGACTTAGATCACAGTAGCAATGAGTATGTGGAGCAATTTATTCACGGCAATGCTAAAGGACCAATCCGTATGCAAATTCAAGATCATTAATAGATTTTTTATGCCATAGCTATTATCAATAGTTCTTATTCAAACAATCAATTTGCCTAAATCTTTAAACGTAGTAGGCTGGTTGTATAGTAAAAAATTAATGAGGTATTAATCATGAGTAATAAACCAGTTGTAGAAGCTTTAAAAAATGTATTAGCAGATAGCTACTTACTTTACTTAAAGACTCAGAATTTTCATTGGAATGTAACTGGGCCTCAATTTCGCTCTCTACACTTGCTTTTTGAAGAGCAATATCAAGATTTAGCAGCAGCAGTAGATACAATTGCAGAGTCAATTCGTTCGCTAGGCGAAAAAGCACCAGGCACATTTGAAGCTTACCAGAAAATAAGCCACATTAAGCCAGGTAATGAAAATACAGATGCCAATAATATGGTTAAAGAACTGGCACAAGATCAGGTAGTGATTACCAAAACACTCACCAACCTTTTAGAAGCTGCACAGAAGGCTGAAGATGAAGTGGTTGTTGATCTTGCTGTGGGTCGTTTAACCAAACATCGTGAGAATAAGTGGATGCTAGAAAGCTCTGCTGCATAACTAAATAACGATAGTTTGTGCACTGCTTAATTTGTGAGTATCTGGTTGCTATTCTTACAGCTTTGTCTATTCTAAGCGAGCAGTGCACAACATAAAAAATGCAACTTATCCTATGGCTAAAGCTCACACTCAATTTGTCTGCCAAGAATGTGGCAATGTATCACGTAAATGGTCTGGCAAATGCGACGCATGTGGTACGTGGGATAGTATTTCCGAAGAGCAAGAATCCACACAATTTGCTATTGGCAATAAATCTGCAGTTTCATCTGGCAAAAAATTAGATTTTTTTTCTCTTGAAGGTCGGTCTGAGCAGGCTGAGCGTGTTATCTCGCATATAGCTGAGTTTGACCGTGTGCTGGGTGGTGGTTTGGTAACTGGCTCTGCCGTGCTAATTGGTGGCGACCCAGGAATTGGTAAATCAACATTACTACTTCAAGCGGCAGCTAAACTTGCAATGTCAGGTACAAATGTTGCCTACATCACGGGTGAGGAATCGATAGAGCAGGTAAGGTTAAGAGCAAGAAGACTCGAGTTGGACAAAGCGCCAGTAAGCTTACTTTCAGCAACATCGGTTGAAGATATACTAAGTAGCATTAAATCACAAAAGAACATTAATGTAGTGGTGATTGACTCCATACAAACCATGTTTGTGAGTAGTATCACTTCTGCACCCGGAACTGTATCGCAGGTGAGGGCAGCAGCGCACGAGCTTATCTCTTTTGCAAAGAAAAATAACATCACCATGTTGCTAGTTGGGCATGTTACTAAAGAAGGTCAAATTGCTGGGCCAAAAGTGTTAGAGCATATGGTTGATACTGTGCTTTATTTTGAAGGTGAGCGAGGGCATCAATTTAGAATATTACGCGCAGTCAAAAACCGTTTTGGTGCTGCCAATGAAATTGGCGTGTTTGAAATGCGTGAAGAAGGCTTGCACGAGGTGAATAATCCTTCAGCCTTATTTTTAAATGATCATCAAGGTAACGTGAGTGGAGCAAGTGTTTTTGCTGGCATGGAGGGTACGCGGCCAGTTTTAGTAGAAATTCAGGCTTTAGTAGCTCCTACTCAAATGGCAACACCGCGCAGGGCAGTCGTTGGGTGGGATACAAACCGTCTAGCGATGATTCTTGCTGTGTTACAAACACGATATGGTGTGCCGTTTGGTGATAAAGAGGTGTATCTGAATGTTGCTGGTGGCTTAAGGGTGAATGAGCCTGGTGCTGATCTCGCGGTAGCAGCAGCATTAATATCTGCGGTTAAAAATACACCACTTCCAAAAGGCTGTGTTTTATTTGGTGAAGTGGGCTTATCAGGTGAGGTTAGAATGGTTTCTCAGCCAGAAACGCGCCTTAGAGAAGCAGCGAAGCTTGGTTTCGAGTCGGCGATTGTGCCAATGGGTGTTTCGTCTAAAAATAAAACCTTTATTTTGAATGAAATTCGCCATATAAGAGAGCTCGCAGATGTATTTCGTGGTGCGCGCGAAGTAGAATAATCTAAATTCAGAGAAGCATTAGGTTAATTATGGAAGCATTTAGCGAACTCACCATGTTTGACGTTGTCATCATTTCAATTATACTTATTTCAAGCTTGTTGGCGTTCATAAAGGGCTTTGTTTCGGCGGTTCTTTCTTTCACTAACTGGGTAGTAAGTTTTATGCTCGTTATTTATGCAACACCCGTTGTTGCAGTGTGGTTAGGTGATGTTGTAGATAGCGAACAGACGGCAAAAGTTTTTGCATCGGCTTTGGTTTTTATCACGAGTTTTATCTTTTTTGCAATTTTGAATGGTCAAATTATTAGATTGGTCAGAAGTGCAGGAATTGGTTCTATAGACAGAACGCTTGGTCTTGCATTTGGAATGGTACGTGGTGTTTTAATAGGCGTTGTTATCTTCCTAAGTGTTAATATTGGGTTTAACATGCTTTCTGCCGATAGTGAGAAGGCAAGCCCAGAGTGGTTAAAAGAGGCAAAAAGTTATAACCTGCTTCAAGCTGCATCGGGCATTTTAGTAGAATATATTCCGGATGATAAGTTTCAAGAAGCACAAGATAAAATTAAAGAGATTGGCAGTAATGCGCCGGCATTACTTGGTGGCTTAACTGCGGGTTCATCGCTTGAAAATAACAGCTTTCTTTCTTCTGAAGAAGGTAAGTTGATGGATAGAGCAATTGCAGCGTTACCACCATATGAAATTCAGCAACTTGTTGAAAAATATGGGGAAAATATCTCCAATATGACAGACCTAGAAAAACGCGCTTTTTATAAAGAAATATTCAGACTCTATGAAGATGGTGCTGCAATGGGTGTTGTGCCAGTTGAGAAAAGGCTGACTAGACAAGAATATAACGAGCTATACAAAGCATTACAACGTGCCCCAGTTGATGAAGGGGAAACAGGTTATAAGCCTCGTCAATTAGATGATATTAATCGCCTTATAGATACAGTTGAGTAAAAACATATGCCTGAATCTTATTTAGACTTTACTTCAAACCCAATGGATGATGATACACTTCATGAAGAGTGTGGGGTTTTTGGTGTCTATGGAAATAGTGACGCCGCGGCTCATACAGTACTTGGTTTGCATGCTCTACAGCATCGCGGTCAAGAAGCAGCAGGAATTGTGACATTCCATGATGGGCTTTTTAATAATTATAAAGCTGCTGGGCATGTGGGTGATAATTTTAACTCACCAGATGTGATGGAAACGTTGCCAGGTGACTGTGCTGTTGGACACGTGCGCTACTCTACTGCTGGTGAAAAACACGCACGTAATATACAGCCTATTTTTGCAGAATTTAGTTTTGGTGGTGCTGCTATTGCTCATAATGGAAACTTAACTAATGCACAAACACTCAGAAAGCAGTTGATTGATAAAGGTTCGATTTTTCAATCCACAATGGACTCTGAAATTTTTATCCATCTCATCGCACATAGTAAGAAAAAGCGTGTTGTGGATAGAATGATAGATGCGCTGATGCAGATTAAGGGTGCTTATTCATTGGTAGCGCTCACACAGAAAAAATTGATAGGTGCGCGTGACCCGCATGGTGTTAGACCACTAGTAATTGGAAAGTTGGGTGAATCATATATCCTAGCATCTGAAAGTTGCGCTTTAGATATTATTGGTGCAGATTTTGTACGTGATGTTGAGCCTGGTGAAATGGTTGTGTTTGACAGTGATGGCATGCACAGCATCAAGAACTGTACGAATACGGATGCTAAATCACGTTTTTGTATATTTGAATATGTCTATTTTGCGCGTCCAGATAGTTTTATCGAAGGCACGCACGTTTATGACGTACGTAAACGCATCGGGCAAGAGCTAGCGCGTGAAAATAAGCTAGAGGTTGATGTGGTTGTTCCTGTGCCAGATTCAGGTGTGCCATCTGCACTTGGTTATGCACAAGAAGCAAATCTTCCATTTGAGCTAGGAATTATTCGTAACCATTATGTTGGCCGTACCTTTATACAACCAACCGATCAGATTAGAAACTTAGGCGTGCGCTTGAAACATAACGCAAATTCAGCCGTGCTAAAAGGCAAGCGCGTTGTATTGGTGGATGATAGTATTGTGCGCGGCACAACATCTAAAAAGATTGTTGCGATGGTGCGTGATGCGGGTGCTAAAGAAGTACATATGCGCATTGCTAGCCCGCCTACAACCCACTCATGTTTTTATGGTGTAGATACTCCAAGCAGAGATAAGTTGATTGCTTCTAATTGTTCTGTAAAAGAAATTGCAGATATTATTGGTGTGGATAGTTTAGAGTTTTTATCGATTGATGGCTTATATCGTGCTGCGGGAGAGAAATCTCGTGATAGTAAGCAGCCACAATATTGCGATGCTTGTTTTACTGGTGATTATCCAATTGAACTGACTGACGCTGAGGAAGGCTTTAAGATGTTAAGCTGCGGTGTCGTTCCCCCTGAAGAGTTGAAAGCACGTTAAATGATGTCGAATACACAACGATTAAAAGATAAAATCGCCTTAGTAACCGGTGCATCACGTGGCATTGGAGCTGCTGTTGCAAAAAGATATGCCCAAGAAGGTGCGCATGTTATTCTTACAGCAAGAACCATTGGTGGCTTAGAGGAAGTAGATGATGCAATTCAAGCAGCGGGCGGAACTGCAAGTATCGTTCCCCTTGATGTAAAAGACGGTGCTAAAATTGATGAGTTGGGTAGTATTATTGCAGAGCGTTATGGAAAATTAGATATTTTTCTAGGTAATGCAGCAATGCTGGGGATGCTTTCTCCTGTGGCACAAACTGATCCGAAGTTGTGGAATGATGTTATGACGGTGAATGTGAATGCAAATCATCGTTTTTTAAGAAGTTTAGACCCATTATTGCGAAGTGCGGAAGCTGCAAGAGTGTTATTTGTTACTTCTGGTGTCACGCAATCAGTACATCCATATTGGGGAGTCTATGCCGCAAGTAAAGCTGCATTAGAAATGATGGTGAAAACCTATGCTGCTGAGGTTGATAATACAAATATCAAAGTTAATTTAGTTGATCCTGGCGTGGTAGCAACCAATATGCGCAAATCAGCAATGCCTGGTGAGGATCAAGAAATGCTTATTAAACCAGATGACATTACAGAAGTTTTTGTTAAACTTGCAGAAATTTCTCAAAGTGAACACGGTAAAAGGTTTGATGCAGAAAAGAATTAGGGGGAGTAAATATGACACAAATAGATAAATTTGAAACAGTAGAAACAGATTCTAAAACTGTAGCTTGCGCAGGCCCAAAAGGTGCGCTAGGTCATCCAAAAGTTTATTTAGAAAT
>CAYGTX010000116.1:0-5993 GCA_964352935.1 uncultured Rickettsiales bacterium
CTTTTACGTGTATCGATGGGGCCACCAATCAGCGTCATGCTACTTGGCGCTTTCATGTTTTTATCTTCAGCCATAATAGAAACAGCTGCCATTACAGGTACAGCTGGCTGACATACTGCCATCACATGTAAATCTGGCGACAGCATTTCCATATAGTCGATGCAATAGTCAATATATTCTTGTAAACCAAAAGGCCCTTTGTCTAGAGGTACTTCGCGGATGTTCATCCAGTCAGTGATATAAACATCGTAAAATGGCAGTAAACCTTCAACAGTGCCTCGTAGCAATGTGGAATAGTGCCCTGACATAGGTGCAACCACAAGCATTTTTGGCATATCTTTGTGTTCGTCGCCAAGCTTCTTGAAATTAAGCAGGCTGCCAAAGTTGCGTTTTGAAATGATTTTCTGGGCAATGGCTACTTGCTTGCCATCAATGGTAGTAGAGGTGATGTCAAATTCTGGCTTGTTGTAATGGCGCGTGACGCGTTCAAATAGCTCGTATGAAGCGCCCATATAGCGACTTAAACCAGTTTTTGAGAGAGGATTCCACGCGTTTCCATGAAAATTTTTGCTTGCTTTGGCAAAGATGCGCATAGGTGAAATCATTGTTCTGAAACTTTCAACAGATGCATAAAGTAAGTGGTTGTGAAATAATGGATTCATGTGGTTTTCCTCTGGTATTCTTTTAAAGTTCCCAGCATCTTGTAATGTTGTAACAAAATGTTGCACTGCACATAATAACATAACTATGGATTGCTAACAAATTTTTATTTAAAGTGCTTTAATAAGCTAAGTTGATGATAAATATGTGTTATTACTTATCATCAGGAAACAAGGAAATAGTTGATGCCTAGAGAAAACATTAAAAAATACGTAGTGTTAATTGTACTGGTTGGTTTGACTGCTTGTGCTAGGCCATATGCACCCAAAACGGTGGATCATCATGCGATTGAAAAAGACTGTAATGAGCTGCAAGCTGAAATGGATAAATTTAGCAAAAATGTAGAAAAATATGCGAATGACGGTTGGTTACACCCAACTTATATATTGGTGTTGCCCGCTATCGTTGCAAAAATGCGTTATAGTGATGCAATTGAGGCCAGCAAGAAGCGAATGGAATATATTGAAAGTGTGATGCGACTTAAAGAGTGTTATTATCGTCAGCAACAAGCTGTGCCGCCACAATTACCGCCTGCATTTCTCTATTCAGAATAAGTTCAGATAATGCAAGCTACTCAGTTTTTCTGCTTACCAAATAAAGCCAGGAAGCACCGCATAAGGTACTGTGCCTTTGGGTTTGCAAATAGCTTCTAGTGCATCAACGTTTGGAAGTTCACCATGCACGATGCCTAGCTCTTCTGCTAAAATGCCACCAGCGATAAGATAAGTGTTGATCGCTGCATCTTGTCCGCCTTTAATATCGGTATCTATGTTGTCTCCAATCATTGATACTCGACTTTTATCTTTTATATCCAATAGGTTAAGGGCTTCTTCGTAAGCTTTGCTATAGGGTTTGCCAAAATAAGTGATTTCACCACCCATTTCTTTGTATTTCTCGGAAACTACACCTGCACAAAGTGAACGTGAGCCATCAATACGCACCACAACAATGTCAGGGTTAGCACAAATCATGGGTAAGTTATGCTGTTTGCATGCTTCTAATGTGGGGATGTCATCTTCAATTTTTGAATTATCGTTTGAAAATCCAGTCACGATAACAAAGTCAGCTTCGCTAGCATCATACACGCGAACATAGTCTGTATCATCAAGTAATCCATCATCGCGAGAAGGGCCAATCATTAAGAAGCGTTTGCCAAAGCTATGTACGCCAGACTTGATATAATGGTTAGTGACTTCACCAGATGTCAGTACGTGGTCGTAACAATCGGCAGTGATGCCTAATTCTTCTAGGCGTTTAATTGCACGGAAACTGCGGCGAGGCGCGTTTGAAAGAAATACAATCTTTTTACCCTTAGCTTTGAGTGATTTTAAACAATCTTTAGCGCCATCATACAGATCGTGCCCATCATGGATAACGCCCCATAAATCAATTAGAAAGCCGTCATAATTATCGGCAATAGAAGAGATGTTAGAAAAGGTTTTAATCGTCATTACGCTGCTAAATCCTCGCCTTTTAGGGCTTTATTAATCAGGTTTGCGGTTTCTTCGCGTCCAAATAGTTCGATAAATGAGCCAAAGCGAGGCCCTTGTTTTTGACCAAGCAATACTTCGTAAAGTGCGCCAAACCAACTGCGAAGTGGTTCAAACCCATACTCAGTGCCAACTGCATAGACAATATTTTGTAGCTCTTCACCACTAGCAGAAGTATCAGCAGCGCGTATCCTCTCTGCTAAATCTTTGAAGGCTTTTCGCTCTGCTTCGTTTGGTTGGCGATATTCTTTATTTGGCTTCACAAAATCGTGATAATAGACCACGGCATGTTTGGCGAGTGCATTGAGAACTGGCGAGTTTTCGGGTGTGGCATCGGGTGCATAGCGTGCGATAAAGCCCCAAAGTACCTCTGAATTTTCTGCATGGCATGCGCTTGCAAGGTTAAGCAATAACGCAAAACTCAACGATGTTTCAGGCTTTGGTGGACTGCCCTTATGGATGTGCCATGTAGGGTTTTTTAGCTGTGCAGTTTCATCTTGACGCTCAAATGCAGCAAGATGTGCAAAATATTCATCCATTGCTTTTGGAATGACATCAAAATAAAGGCGTTTTGCCGTACGCGGATTTTGATACATATAATATGAAAGGCTTTCAGGCGGAGCATAGCGCAGCCACTCTTCCATCGAAATGCCGTTACCTTTAGATTTAGATATTTTTTGCCCTTTTTCATCCAAGAAAAGTTCATAAAAATATTGGTGTGGCGCATTGCCACCAATTGCATTACAAATTTTGCTATAAAGTGGGCCATTGACAAGATGGTCTTTGCCATACATTTCAAAATCAACATCCAGTGCTGCCCAGCGCATGCCTAAATCTGGCTTCCATTGTAATTTACAGTGGCCACCAGTGACGGGAACTTCTTGGCGCGAGCCATCTTCATCTTCAAAAACAACAGTGCCTTTGTCTTTATGAATCTCAACCATAGGCACTTGTAGCACTTTGCCACTTATCGGAGAGATAGGAAGGAAAGGGCTGTAAGTCTTTTGGCGCTCTGCCCCTAACGTGGGAAGCATAATCTTCATAACTTTTTCGTAGTTTTGAAGCACAGCAAGCAGTGCGTCATCGTAAGTGCCATTTTTATAAAGCTCGGTGGCGCTTTTAAATTCATATTCAAAGCCAAAACTATCTAAAAACGCACAAAGACGTGCATTCATATGGTCGCCATAGCTTGGGTGTGTTCCGAACGGGTCGGGCACTTGTGTGAGTGGTTTATCTAGATTCTCAGCTACCATTTCAGAGTTGGGTATATTATCAGGTACTTTACGAAGCCCATCCAAATCATCTGATATGCAAAATAATCTAACGGGAATATCCGGCGCGATATATTGAAATGCATGCATCACCATCGTGGTGCGGGCAACTTCGCCAAACGTACCGATGTGTGGTAAACCAGAAGGACCGTAGCCTGTTTCAAATAAAACATAGCCTTTTTCAGGTGTTTTTCCATTGATGCGCTTGTAAATAGCGGTGGCTTCAACGAGTGGCCATGCTTTAGAGTTTTTTGCAATTTCAATGCGTGGGTTGTCACTCATACGATAAATCCTGATTTTGCGTGCGATAGTTATAATTAAAGCAGGCAGTTTTTATCAGGATATGCATTAAAGTGCAAGTATGTGTGAAGGCAGTTTTAACCACCAATGCTAAGTTTAATTTCGGATTCGTTTTTACGCTTATCCATTACTTGTTCAACATAGGAGGTGTTTGTTTTGTCACCGCGACTTTCTATAATTGCCCTGATGTTATCAGAACTCAAGCCTTCATCTGACTTTGAACTGCTTTCAAGCGCTTTTGTTGCGTATTCTACTTGTTTTGTTTTGTATTTGAGCTGAGCTAGTTGCTCTTCTTCAATAACGTCTTTTGCAGGGACGTCTGTAAAGTCATCGCCAAGTTCTGCTACATGGTTTTCAAAGTGTAGCCTCTCTAAGGTTGAGGGTATAGTTGCTGATGCAATACCACCTAATGATGCGCCTAAAAATGCAGTTCCAAACATTGCAGCGGCTGCCAGTGCAGGTGCAATAGGAAATGCAAAACTAATGGCACCAATGGCCAATCCCGCTAGGCCAGCTGCTGCCATATGCTTCATAGATGGGCGCCTAAAAAATTCGGTGCTTATTTCATCTGGAACAGGCTTTACGTGCTCTAGTTGATAATGACTATGCATGCGCTCCGTAAATAATCGTGGATCACGCTCAGTGCCAGTGCCAGAGATTAATCTGTTAATGACGGGTGCAGCAATTGTTAAAATTGGTGGTGCGATGACAGCAGCAATTATAAATGGAGTAGCAAGAACGGCCGCGCCTGACACAGCAGTTGCGATTAAGCCGGCTGCTGCAATAAAAGTAGTAGAAACTGCAGCGGAGGCCATAAAGTTAGAGAATAAATATTCTCTCCAGCTTTCTTTTTTTACTTTTTCAAGAAAGTACTTTTGCCCATACTCAAATTTATACGGTAATGGTGCTTTTAAAGCGCTTGTTGTTAAACTTTCTAATCCCATGATATTACCTAAAATCTTTCCTAATTTTTATTATGTGTGTCTTCTCAACGCATTGCGAGAATATCTTTTCACTGTTATAGTGTAGCACACAAATGTTTCAGAAATATGACAGTTCAACAAGTTATAGAAGTTTGCTTTATGCGTTTACCTCACTATGTAGAAAAAAATCCTAAGATGATTTTGTTTGGACTGTTCTCTTCGCCACTTATATTAGCATATATTTCGCAGTATGGATTTGGTCTTGAGCCTTGCATATTGTGTATCTATCAACGTATTCCTTATGCCATAATGGCAGCCTTGATGGCTGTTTTACTCATGATAAGAAAGCCTCTTACAAGGTGGATTTGGATTTTGTTGATTTTAGGTATATTGGCTGAGCTAGTGATTGCAGGCTATCATGTAGGTGTGGAGCAAGGTATTATTACGGAAGGTGTTGGTTGTACAGAAGAGGTGCAGGCGACGTCTATCGAGCAGCTTAGGGCACAATTATTTGAAAAGCCAAATGTAGCATGTGATAAGCCGCAATTTGAGTTTATAGGTTTAACTATGGCTGCGTGGAATTGTGTTTATGCGTTTGCTTTGTTAATTTTTATGGTGTTTTATTCACGTGCACTACTTCACAAAAGGGCTAAATTTAATGGTTAAAGCTACATCGAGAACGTTGGAAAATAGATTGCCGGGCGACCTTACACGAGAGGAATATTTACAGCGACTCATCCGTGTAAATCATGCTGGTGAATATGGCGCAAAGAGAATCTATGCAGGTCAACTTGCGGTGCTTGGTCAAAGTGATGTGGGTGACGAAATTAGGCATATGGCAGAGCAGGAAGAAGAGCATTTGCAGTATTTTTCTGATGAAATTGGCAAAAGAAACGTTCGGCCCACTGTATTGATGCCTATTTGGCATGTGGCAGGATTCGCACTAGGTGCTGCTACTGCGTTGATGGGCAAGAAAGCAGCAATGGCTTGTACAGTAGCGGTTGAAGAGGTAATTGATGAACATTATCAAAGCCAGCAAAACACGCTAGGTGATGATGAAACGTCACTCAAAGATTCTATCCAGAAATTTAGAGAAGAAGAGCTTGAGCACCGAGATACCGGACTTGCACATGATGCAGAGAAAGCAGCAGCTTACCCACTTCTTTCACATGCAATAAAAAAAGGAAGCCGTTTAGCTATTTGGCTGAGTGAACGCTTTTAGTTTGTTTTAACACTCTTTTATGTTCCAAAAAGACACAGTTTTTCGCCTCTAAGTCGTTATAAATTAACGATTTATTAAGGAAGTTATGTTAATGTTTTTTGTAGTGTTAAAAGGTAATTTCTTGTAG
>CAYGTX010000117.1:0-5932 GCA_964352935.1 uncultured Rickettsiales bacterium
AAACTTGAAGAACGCTTAAAGAAGCTCCAGAAAGAGCAGCAAAATATTCATGAAGTTGAGATTAAGGAACAGAAACGAAGAAGAGAAGAGAAAAAAGCCGAGCAAGAAGAGGTGCGTATTGCCCGTCAGATTGAATATGAAGAAGAAATAGAAGAGCGGCGTGTTAGAAGAGAGGCAATTAATGCGCAGATTGAAGAGTTGCGTGAACAATTGCAAGAAGAGCATGAACGTCAAACCATTGACCGCAAAGAAACAAAAATGAAGCGAGAAGCAGATATGCGTGAACGCCAGCAGCGACAAGTAGCAGAGCAAGACAGGCAGGCCTTAAACCGTATGCGTAAGAAAGAAAAAGATAAAATGCTAATGCAAATGCGTCAGCAATCATTGCTTGAACAGCAGATGAAGCAAAAAAGAGATCGCATGCTTAAGAAGCGACAAGAAGACATGCAGAAAAAGAAAGTGCAGGAACAGCTTCGAAGGAAATTAAAGAGCCACTCGCAAGACTCTGCGCTGTCTGCTATTAAGGATACCAAGCCACCTGAAGATCCTTCGCAACCATCCGTTTAAGTGCTATAACCAACTTGGTATGATGTCTTTTTCTAACATTTCGTCATAGGTTTCGCGTTTACGAATAATCTCAAACTTATCACCATCAACTAACACTTCAGGAATCAAGGGGCGTGTGTTGTAACTATTACTCATGACCGCGCCATATGCCCCAGCACTTCTAAATGCGACTAAATCGGCATCTTTTAGCTCTTTGGGCAATGCACGTTGTTTTGCAAATACATCGGTTGTTTCACACACTGGGCCAACAACATCATAAAGTGTTTGCTCGGCGTTGCTGAGTTCCTGCACCGGGATGATTTTATGATATGAGTCATAAAGGGCAGGGCGCATTAAATCATTCATCGCGGCATCAATAATTAAGAATTCGCGTGAATCAGTTTGTTTTTTGTAGATTACGCTACTAACCATAATGCCTGCATTGGCAGCAATGAGCCTGCCTGGTTCAAAAATAAGTTCGCAATTAAGGTGCTGTGTTTCGTTTATAACCATCTTTGCATATTCTTTAGGAAGTGGTGGCGCTTCTTGACTGTAGGGAACGCCCAATCCACCGCCAAGATCGAGTCTCTCGATGGTATGACCTAAGTTTCTAAGGCGTTCAACAAGCTTTACCACTTTTTTAAATGCTTTTTCAAATGGGGCAAGACTTGTGAGTTGAGAGCCAATATGGCAAGAAACTGCTTTTACAGCTATATGCTCTAAATTCTCAGCTTTACTGTAAATGTCTTCTACATGTTCCCATGCAATACCAAACTTATCTTCCTTACGTCCAGTCGAAATTTTATCATGCGTGCCAGCTGCCACGTCGGGGTTTACACGTATTGCAATGGGTGCTTTTTTACCTAATTCAGCAGCGACTTTATTGAGAAGCTCTAGTTCTGCTTCAGACTCTACATTAAACTGGTGAATATTTGCATTGAGTGCAAAGCGCATTTCCTCAATAGTTTTACCAACACCTGAAAAAACAATACGCTCAGCAGGAATACCAGCTTTTAAGCAACGTCTGACTTCGCCTGCAGAAACGCAATCCCCACCAGAGCCTAATTTGCCTAATAACTTTAGTACCGCTAAATTTGAGTTTGCCTTTACCGCAAAGCAAATAAGAGCATTGGCACCTGAAAAAGCCTCGCTAAAGACACGATAGTGGCGTGTTAATGTTTCAGTTGAATAGCAATAAAATGGTGTGCCAACGTTTTGTGCAACCGATTGAATTGCTACATTTTCGGCGAATAACTCACCATTTTTGTAATTAAATGAATCCATAGTGCTGTTTATCTCGAAATTAATAAGAAGAAGGTGATGATGTAGGCGTGTTTTTACTTGTTTTTCCTGATGAGTGAGTGAGGTCACCTTTCACTCCACATGCACTAATGAGTAAGTTTATCGTTATTAAAAGTGTAATTTTCTTTAACAAGCTAACCCTCCTTTAGATTCTGCTAAATCAACACTAGCATTCATACACAACTGTTTTAGCAATGACAAGAAAACCGTAAAAAAACATTTTTTATAAAAAATATCAGTACGTTAAGAATTAATTAATAATTGTGTGTCAATATTAGTGTTATCGGGATCAGAAGATGGATTCGAGAGAATAAGATAAAATACAAATATTTATTAGGTTGGGATCATGAAAAAATTATCAAAAATTTGTTTGGCTTTGGCGGCATTAAGCTTAACTGCGGCATGCTCATCTTCTGCAGATACAAGTAAAAAGGTTCAGGCGTTGCAAAACAAAGATAAACAGCTAACCTGTAAAGAGATTCTTCTTGAAATGAATGAAGCTGATTTTTACAAAGGTATGGCAAATAAAAATAAAGGCCCTAAGCTTAAATATATGCTTATGCCACTTGGTTATATCTCTACTTACATGGATGCTGAAGAGGCAATTGAAGCTTCAAACGCTAGGGTTTCCTATTTGAATAAAATTTATGAAATTTCAGGTTGTGAAGCAGGTTCAAGCAAAGATACTATGCCGGTGACTTACCAACAGCAGCCGCAGATGCAACAGCATCAACAGCAACCTATGCGTTATTATGGTGGGCAGCAACAAATGGTTCAGCCGATGCAGCAACCACAGGTGCATTATCAAATGCAACCACGTGTGAGTGCGCCAATGCATCCTCAAACAGCTGCAATGCCAGTATATGATGATGGATATCCAAATGGGTTTTCAGCGTACTAAAGAATGGATTAATGGGAACTGCTAATAGAAGCCTCCAAGATTACTTGGGGGCTTTTATTTTTGTGTTAGCTTTGAAAGTGTTTTTGTGAGGAGCTTCCCTTGATAACCACCAATCTGATAGAGCCACCCTTGATATTGCGCTAAGCGCTCCGTGACAGCTTTAATAGCATCAGGTGCATTATCAGAGGTAACTTTATGGCTGATAGCAATCCAATAAATGGTGCTAGCGCCTTTTGATTTATCTTCCTTCTCTTCCCAAATACTTAATGTAACGTCTAGGTTACCATCCATGCTGTAGGTGGTTTTAACCGCGTCTTTCTCTTTGAGTGTTTTTTCTTTTTCAGGAACAACATCAATAAAGTTTAGGCTTGTAACAACGTCTACAATGGCATCTACATCAAGTTGAGATGAAACTTTCTTACCTTTAGCTAAGTTACTCACTTTAAAAGATAGTTCACTTTCTCCTGCTGCTGGTGTGCGCTCAATCATCACATCATTGCTGGTGTTGCGGGGGTGATCAATTTTGATAGAAGCCACATGTTTGCTATTTAACCTGAGCAACTCGCGATTCATCCAATCATTAATTTGTGCACTCACATTCACGCCACCTTTTACCAGCCATGATTGATCTTCATTGCTATTGCGAACATAAAGAGCGCCCTCTCGCATGGCATTGCCTGTTGTGCGTCGTAATGAGCCAATAATCACATCAGCTAGAGGTTGACCTTGTGCATCAAAGAGTGCAACACGTGCTGAAGTATTTTCTTTAGATGGAGCTTCTAGTCCTAACGCTGAAAAACGCTCTGGGTTGTTTGTTTTAGGTTCTAGCTTTTCTAATGATGCAAGACTTTCTACTAATTGGCGCACTTTGGCTACGTCCACTTGATATCCACCTTGCTGCATCAATACCCAATCACCCGCTTTTTTGTCAATGACAAGAGAGCTTTCTTTCTGGGTAATTTCAATAGTTGCTATATTCTCAATATTTTCAGTAAGTTGGGGAATGAATACTGCGTCATCACTGTGATTACTAAAGCGATTACTTTGATATTGGAAAGTTAAAAAAGCGACCAATAAAACAATAACAACTGCAATTGCCAAAAAAACTAAACGGTTTGCCAAATGATGCATTTCAGTACTCCATGAATAGATGAGGTGTAATTAACGGCCGCCAGATTGTTTACGGTTACGTAGTAAAAAGAATACCACAGCAACGGCAGACACTAAAAGCGGTAATAGTACAATGTTGAGGAACTTCAACCATGTGCCTAAGCTTTCAATTTCTTTGTTAAGCTCTCGTTGAACGCCTCTAAGTTCTTTACGAATACGTATTTTTCTCTCTTGGAAACGTTGAATCTCAAGCTGCTGCGCTGGTGATAAAGTCAGTGAGTCCGAGCCAGTATTCTTACTGTTTTGCAGACGATTGAGAGTTTCTTCAGTCCGTTGTAGTTCTTCTTGAAGTTCGCGCTCTTTATTTAGAAAACGTTGCTCGGCATCTTTTCTTAAATCTTCTACTACGTTAAATGGACGGCTGCCTGTACCGCGTGTACGGAGTGAGATAAGACTCCCCGTGCCACCAAGGTTATCCATCGCATTAATGACAAAAGAGCCATTATCTGCAAAAGGAGTCATCATTTGATAGCCTAAAAAGCGCTGGGTTCTTACCCATGAGCTATCACGTAGCATGTCGGTGTCGGCGACAATGATTAAGTTTGCTTCCCCATCTGATTCTGCTTTGTAATCAGCACCTTTTAAAGCGCCTGAGAAAGCACTTTTAATCACGCCTTGTACACGCACGGCTAAATTATACTGCTTATTATCAGAAGTAAACTCGCGCAGCAATTGACGTGTAGGCGCGCCAAATTTCACCATATTGACATCTAATAAGGTTGAGCGAGGTGATGATTGTATGAGTGGTATTAAGGTTAGGCCACTATCTTCTGTAACGTCAATATGTCCTGCATGTGTCATTTGAATGACATTTACATCTGCAGAAACAATATCGTCTTGATTGAAGCTTTCTTTGTTATCAATCACTAAGTTTGAAAGAATAGGAAGCTTTGCTTGTGCATCATCCCCACCTTTTTGAGGAAGAGGAGAGCCATAAATTCTATCACCAACGACTTTGGTCATATCGGCAATAATGCCCCATTTATCAAATAAACGAGAAATGTTAGAGGTTTGACCTTCTGGATCAGCGCTATTGGCAATGTCTGGGTCGACAAAAAAGATAGCGCGTCCCTTATTCATTACAAATTGATCAATCTGATAGAGTAATTCGTCACTGAATCCTTGTGGATGCACCACCATTAATACGCTGGTGTCGGTTGGAATTTTAGGTTTATCACTATCGGGTTTGATGGTTTTGACGTCAAAAAGTTGACGCGCTTGCTGCACAACCGCCCAAGGGCCAGCATTATCGGGCATGTTCATCAAGCCAGGAATTTGTGGAAGTTCCATCGCAATTGAGCTGACAATGGTGATTTTTGTACGTTGTGGGTTGGCTAAATCCATCATCATACGCGTGATGTCGTATTCAACAAATTTTTCACGGTCAAACACAAAGAAAGGGATGGTCTGTGATTTATCAACACTGTTAGATGCTACTAAGCCGAAATAGAGTTTTGTGCCAGAATTATCTGTTGGTGCGCCTTTCAAACCGAGGCTTTCAGCAAGATCTTCTTCTTCAGAAAATGGCTCTGGGTCGATAATTTCAAGGGAAATATTTCCGTTACTTTCAGCGACATATTGCTCTAACATGCCACGAATACGTGATGCATAGCTTTTCACGCTTGGAAAGCCATTTGCTAGCTTGTTAGAAAAGAAAAAACGCAATGTAATAGGCTCTTCTAGCTTCTCTAGAGCTTCCTCAGTGCCTTCTGATAATGTGTAGAGTGAATCAGCCGTTAGGTCTAGCTGAGAGCCACTAAAGAGCGTATTTGAAAGAAGATTGATGGATAAAAATAAAACAACAGCAAGAATGGCAGCTAAACCTGCAAGTTTACTATAGCTTTTAGTCAATAACTGTTTCATGGTTGATTAACCTCTCTTCGCGGTAAGAATAAGTGTATTCATAAATAGACATAATGCTATGAATGAATTGAAGAATACGAAGCTTTTAAGCGCCAATTAACAATTTGATAATACTTTAATATGGGTGGTGTGGCGTGGTGGGCGGGTGGG
>CAYGTX010000118.1:0-5910 GCA_964352935.1 uncultured Rickettsiales bacterium
TAGCAGAAACGATGCGCTTTTACCAGAATTAACCTTTTATTTACAAATAGCCTATAAAATGTCTTACTGGGTAAATCGTAAATATATGGAAAAACAATATGCACTCTACACAAAGAATTAAAGGCTTTTCGCTCACTGAGTTATCAATTTCATTGGTTATTATTGCTTTGCTTATTGCAGCGGTTGTTCAAGGTGGAAATTTGCTTCGTGCAGCAAAATTAAAAACGGTAGCCTCTGAATTTTCCGAGAAACAGGCATGGATTAATGGCTTTAGAACTATTTACGACCAACTGCCCGGAGATTTTAGTTTTGCAGCAGATTACTGGGCAGCAGCCAGCACTCAAAGCGGTGATGATAATGGACAAATTTCATTTGTGGACACCACTCCCACGCCTGATGTTTACGAAGGCTACCGCGCATGGGAACACCTTAGCTACGCACAAATAGCCGATAGTCAATTTAGTGGAGGCCCAGCTTCGCCCGCTAGTAACCCAGCTATCGCAGGTATTGATATTCCAGATTCGGTCATTAGCAATGCTGGCTATTTATTAGATTACGATAACTACACCCATGCCGATAAGAATTTATTGATACTCGGCTATGCACAAGCACCTTCAGGCACTTCATTAGTTGTCAATGGTGTTATTTCGCCTCAGGATGCATTCCAACTTGATGCTAAAATGGACGACAACAATCCATCAACCGGCTCACTCAGAGCAAAAGATGGAGCCGCCTCTTCAGCAAATACGTGCGTAACTTCAGGCAATGCATATGCCACAACATTAACTGACTTGGATTGCACGCTTGGCTTTAGACTAAGTACCGAATAGATTAGTCCTGAATGACTTGAATATCAGCTCTATCTTGTTCACCCGATTCTACTGCATCACCCATAGCCTGCACATTAATGCGCACACCCTCAATGCCACTTTCAACCATTACTGATCGAATAGCAATCGCTCTTTGCAATGAAACCCTACGCGCCGAACCCGGACGATCATCTACTTGACTTGCATAGCTTTTTATTTTCAATCGCTTGCGGCTGTCCTGCTTTATCTCATTCACAAGCTTCATAATTTTGGCACGATCATCATGTAAAATTTCAGTCTGCGCAGGTAAAAATTCAAGCGATAGCAGGCTGTCATCAATTAAAGCACTTGTTTGTGGTATAGCTTTCTCAACTTTTGTATCCAACGACGTAACCTTAAGCGGAGTTTCTTCAATTTCCTCAAGCGCTTTAGGAACTTCATCAACTTTAGTTTTTATTTCATGTGGTAGAATAACAGTTGGCGATGCTTCAACTTCACGAACACCAACAAGCTCAACCTCTTCTATTGTTTCGTCTTCTTGTATTACATCAAATTTTTCTGGCAATGTTTTAGACGAAGGAGCTAACGACTCCGTTTCCATTTCCGTCACTTTAATATCAACAGCATCCGGCAATACGGCAGGAAGTGAAGAGGCAGCCTCTATGTCTTCCATTGCGATCTCATTCTCAAGTTTTGATGCGGGGCTTCTTACCGCCACTACAGCTTCTTCAGGCTGATCTTTTTTATCCCCAAATCCAAACCAGTTTTTTGCCTTATTTAAAAAGCTTGGCTTTGGCTCTTTTTTATCAATAACAACTGGGGTAGCAACCAGCTCTTTTTCTTGCTCCAATTCCCTCTCCAGCACGTCAGCCGGTGTTGGTATAACAGGCTTTGTTTCTATGTAGTAAGGCTCATCTAATAAAGGGTTATCTATGACAACATCTTCCTCAACAATCACTTCAGGTATTTTCTGCTCTTGCACAACGGCTAAATCTACTGGCACTTGCTCAGCGTCAACTTTTAGCTTTGGTGTAATAACAACGTTATTAGTTTCTTTGGGCGCAGGAGGAAGCTCCTTATCTTTTAAATCAGAAATGGTAGAATCAATTTCCTTTTTAGTTTCTTCTATTTTTGGTGCGGCTTTCTCAATAGCTTCAGAAACAACAGAGGCAATCTCAACCTTTTCCTTTTCAGCGATATTGCTACCAGGTTTTATTCTAGGCTGGGGGATAAATGCCGATGATATCTGCACAGAATCTTGCACATCTTTTACTTCATTAGGTAAAATAATTTGCGCGCCTTCTGGTATCTCCGATTTATTTTCCACAAGCGAATCTAAGTTTTCATCTTGCACCAACTGCTCAACTTGACCATCTTCCAGCAGTTCTTTCCCATCTTTTATCACTTCAAAGTCAGACTCAGAATCTGCAAAAATAGAAGGCACATCTCCCAAATTTTCTGGAGTTTCAGGCCTCTCTATCGCAATTGCCTTTTTCTTCTCTACTTTATCATCTTTGAAAGAATCCATAATTTTGCTAAAGAAAGATTCACTATCCTGCTCTTTAGCTTCTTCCAGCTGTGGTTGCGCATCAACATGATTTACAACAGGCTCATCGCTCTGGGTATTATCATTTTGAATGTAAGCACCTTCATCGTCAATATCATCAGATGCTTCATCTACTTGCTGAAATGGAGTTAGCTCACTTTGCTGTGCATCTGGTAGCGTTGCCATTTCTGTAACATCCGCTTCATCCATCTCAGACGCTAAACTCTCTTCATCGTCTTTAATTTCATCTGTTTTTGTGTCTTGTGTAACTGCTTCCACATGCTCATGCGGCTCATCACCATAGAATAGATCTCTAAACATAGAGGCAACAGTACGACTTTCTTTATTTTCTTCTTCGCCTTCAACTGGCGTTGAAACAAGCTTCTCACGCTTATACATCGGAGCAATTGGCGCTTCCACTTTTTTAATAACAATAGGCAAACGGCTTTGTTCAGCTGCGTCAGATGCATCTGACGTGACTACTTCAGCTTGCTGTTCAGAATATGCTTCACTTTGCAATTCGTCTTGGGTCTGAGATTTTTGGTGCATTTCAGCGGCTTGCGCTCGTGCTTCAGCCTCCGCCTCCGCAGCCGCCACTTCTGCAGCTTGTCTTGCTAATTTTAGATTAGTAATCGCATCAAGATTGATTTCAATAGCTGGTATAGCGCTTTTTTCTGCAAAAAGACCTCGAGCATTCACCTCTGCGCATGAAGCAGAAAAAACAACAACACATGCTGCTGAACTTAAAAGTGAATTAATATAAAAGCGCCTTATTCCCGTCTTGTCCATCATCGACATTCACCCCAATCTTAAGTGCCATGTTGCCCAAAAACACCACGGCATGAAAGCATATTTTTCTTATTGCCAATGTAATGCAAAAGCAAAATAGTCATACAGTTATCCACAACGCATTAAATACAAGGCAGGGCGTAAATGCAATAGATTATTTTGACAGATCAGCGATAGAAAAACATTTAATCCGAAAGTAGCTTCTGCATAAGCATATGAAGCTTTTCATTCGCAGCAACAATACTACCACTTTGCAGCATAGTATCTCTGCCTGAAAGGTCGCTCACGAAGCCACCAGCTTCTCGTATTAGCAATATGCCCGGTGCAATATCCCATGGCATTGTACCTTTTTGAAAAAAGATATCTCCACGCCCACATGCAACACTCGCCAAAGAAAGAGCCGTTGAACCCATACAGCGAAAACCAGCCAACTCATTTACAGCCGTTCCAATTTTTTGGATATGCTCAGGATTTTTACGGCGTACAGACCCTGTAAGCGCCATCGCCGTTTCAAGTTTTTTTCGCCCCGAAACACGAAGGCGTTGCCGCCCCATCTGTTCATGCTCTAACCATGCGCCACCACCTTTTTCAGCCCAGAAAACCTCCTTCTGAGAAGGAGCAGCGGTTAACGCCGCTATAATTTCTTTTTTGCCATTAGGCATTTTCTTCTCTAGTGCAATATTAATGCAGTAGTAAGGTATACCGTGAATAAAATTGGTAGTACCATCTAGCGGATCAACAATCCAGCGGTACTGCTCGTCTGTTCCCACAGTTTCACCTGATTCTTCAACAAGAAAACCATAGCCGGGACGTGCTTTAGATAGCTCTTCCATCAAAATTTCTTCTGAACGCAAATCAGCCGCTGTTACAAAATCTTTTGGCGCCTTTTCAGACACTTGTAAATTTTCTACTTCACCAAAATCACGTATGATGGCACGACTTGCATGCCGCGCCGCTTTCATCATCACTGTTATATGTGCCGAAAAATCACTCACTAGCCTTTCACTCGCTCCATATATTCACCATCTGCTGTGCGCACTACAATTTTTTCACCTGTCGTAATAAAAGGAGGAACCATCACCCGTACACCATTTTCCATAATTGCAGGCTTATAAGATGAGGTAGCAGTTTGCCCTTTTACCACAGCTTCAGTTTCCACAATCACAAGCTCTACCGTTTCAGGAAGCTCAATTGACACAGCACTATCGTTATAACTCATCACGCGTACAATCATGCCATCTTGCAAATAGGCAATCGCATCTTCTAACAGATCACACGAAACTTCGGTTTGTTCATAAGTAGTTGTGTCCATAAGCGTAATATTGTGATCGTCTTTGAATAAATATTGATATTCATGCTCATCCAAGCGCACTTTTTCAATATCTTCTGATGAACGGAAGCGCTCATTAAGTTTTATTCCATCCTGTAAACCTTTGAGTTCCATTTGGATATACGCACCACCTTTTCCGGGCTGCGTGTGCGCAATTTTAACAACGCGCCACAGCTTATTTTTATGATCTAGTACGTGACCAGGACGAGCAGAATTTGCATTAATTTTCATATCTAATACCTAACTAAAAAAACATCTTCTCAGATGCACCGCTTTCTTTATATTTGGGGGATACTCTATATCAAGGCTTGAAGCAAGTGATTTCAAAGCCAGTATTCATTACAAACTAAATGATTCACCTAAATAGAACCGACGCACGTCTTTATCTCCAACCACTTCTGCTGGAGAACCACTTCTTAACACCTTACCTTCATGAATGATGTAAGCCCTATCAATAATATCGAGCGTTTCTCGTACATTGTGATCAGTAATTAACACGCCAATTCCACGGTTCTTCAATTGCCCTACAAGCTGACGAATATCACCTACCGCAATAGGATCAATCCCTGCGAATGGTTCATCAAGCAATATAAAAGAAGGTGATGATGCTAGCGCACGTGCAATCTCCACACGACGACGCTCACCACCAGAAAGCGCAACCGCGGGACTCTGGCGCAAATGCGTAATGGAAAATTCCGCTAACAATTCATCAAGACGTGTATAACGCTTTTCAGCAATAGGCTCTGCAATTTCTAAAATAGAAAGTATGTTTTGCTCTACCGTCATACCGCGAAAAATAGACGATTCCTGCGGAAGATAACCAACACCCATACGCGCACGGCGATACATCGGCAATTTAGTCACATCATTTCCATCAAGCGACACAGTGCCATAATCGGGGCTAACCAATCCACACACAATGTAAAACGATGTAGTTTTACCCGCACCGTTAGGCCCTAGCAAGCCAACCACTTCGCCGCGATTCACCTGAATCGTTACGTCACGCAGCACCGGCCTGCCACCATAACTTTTACCTAGGTTTGATGCCACCAAGCCTGCGTTAGAGGAAACCAATGCAGGGGCTCTACGTTTTGGTTTGGTATTTTTCTCACTTTTTTTGCGAACAGATTTTTCCGCACCAGCTTTCGAACCAGATTTTCTTTCAGAAACAGTACTTAAATTAATAATGTTTTTTTTACGGCTATCGGTCATTGATGAAATTGATGTATCTCTATTTTCGCTATGTTCAGATTTTTTATTATGGGAAACAGTTTTTTTCTCTAATTCACTAGATGGCTTACCACCTAAAGATTGACGATTTTTACCAAGGCCTTTCATCGGCACCCACCCTGTTTTGACTACTTGTCACAAAAAAGAACATCAGAAACAAAACAAGTGCGACTGATTATTCTTCACTTTTATTATCACTTTTAGGC
>CAYGTX010000119.1:0-5907 GCA_964352935.1 uncultured Rickettsiales bacterium
CCCAATTGTACATGGTTTTCTTTTCAATGCCTAAATCTGATGCCGTTTGGGAAAGTGGTTGCTCTGATTCCAATGCGAGCTTTACTGATGACTCACGAAACTCAGCGCTGTATTTTTTACGATTATTTCTTACCATAGTTTTTCCTTTATATAATGATTCATCATACTAACAGAATTAACTGTCCGGAAAACTATAGCCGTATCATTTCTCCTCCTTTTTTAGGTGGAAGTGGTAATGCTTCAACAATAGGCCCATTGTTTTGTGGAGCATCTTCTAAGGTTTCCATAAGCTTGTATGCAGCTTTTAAACCTTTCTTAAGCTTTTGAAGCTCTTTAAGGGGAGTATGACTGTACTCTTCTGCATCGAAAGCATCACCTAATTTATTGCTTAGCTCACTAATATCTTCTATTAAGCGACGCCGCTTTTCTTTATTAGTCATCGCTGGTGCGCGTACTCTTTTACTACTCTTCTTGGTAGGTTCTGTTTCTTTATCAGCTACTTTGACATACTCTGGGTCAAGTACTTCCCCTTCGTGCTCTTTTTCTTCTTTTGGCGAAAGCACTTTTACATTATTAAATGCTTTCTTAACTTCTTCTGACGAGAGCTTTGATAATCTTTCTTCCACACCTTCTGGAACGGTGTCTTTCTTTTTTTCCACAACGTCTTCTTCAGCATTCGTTCCCTTGCGTCTTTGACGTAAATCTTCAAGCTTTCTACCTAATTTTTCACGCATTTTAGCCAGTCCGCCTTTTATTTTGCCTGCGCGTTCTTTCACGCCTTTAAAGCGGTTGGTGGTGACTGGTGCTTCACCCATTTGGTTCATCAGATAAGCAAGGTCTTGATCTGGCTTAATCTTGTTTTTAGCTCTTTTGGCTTCTTTTTGCATTTGTTTGTATTCAGCCTTGAGCAATTGCCTTAGTGTTTTTTCAGGTTCTTTACCTTGCTGGTAGCATGGTTCATCAAAGGAAATCTTGGCTTGATCATAAAGCATCTTAAGGAAAGCAAAATTTCTAGTCTTTACTAATTGCGAAATAATTGAACTGTCGGTGGATGACTCTACGTCATATACTGTCCAACCAAGTATTTCCTGTGGGTTGTTAAGCGTTACAGCCCAAAGGCTAAACGTTTGCCATGCTTCTGTACTCTCTTTATCAATGCTGAGCATATTGGTGATAGTTATCCGCGGAATAAGTTGTAAAAAGATTTCCGCTTTGGCTTTTTCCATACGACTTAATGTTTGTTTACTTTGCTCTAACTGTGATTCATTAACGAGAACTGCTAACTCATCAATTTTTTCCAAACCACTCAATAAAGCCTCTACAGAAGAACTACTTGTTTTCCGAGCAACTTCTTCGGCAGCACCAATGACATAAGCTATGCACCTTTTTTCATAACCGTATTTTCGCTCCATCACTTTAACCATTTCTTTGGCCAACATGCGATCATCCGGCTTGTCACTAACCAGTAAGCGTTTGAGCATGCCGGGTTGAACTTTCCTTACATAATTTCTATAAGCCACACTATCTTTATAGTACTCACCTCCTTCTTTTCGCTTGATCAACACTTTTTCAAGCAACAGTTTACGTTGCTCAACTGAAAGGTCACCTTTATTTTCAATAATAGCTCTTAAGACCTGAGCACTTCGTAATGCTGGATCTTTTTTCAGCTTAGGGTCATCTTTATAGGCGTGTAAAAATAACTCAACGTCACCATTCAGCAGTTTCTCTGCCAGCTCAAAATTACCGGCATTAATGGCAGAAACCACAAACTGTGCGTGAGAGCCAGGTGCTTTCTTAACTAAATTATTTTCAACAAAGAATGCAACTATGCCTTCGTATGCTTCTTTGTCTTCATCGGAGATATTCTTATTTTCTAACTTACGTAATGCAGTAAGGAAGCTTTTACCAAGTCTGTTTTCAGGTGATTCCAGCCTGTCAAGGCCACCATTTTCTTTGGCTTTTTCTAACAGTTTCAAGATAGCGGTGGAACTTATTTCATTGATTAAAGGAAGTAATAATGCATCATTAAAAATATCGGCGGAGGTTATTTTTTGTGTTTCTTTTAGATAAAGGTTAATTTCGTCTAAAACGCCTTGCAATGATACATCTGCATCGAACTCTAGCTCACTTGCATATTTTTTCACCGCAGCAGCCAACACATATTCACGATGAGCTTGACGAATGCGATCCATATCACCGGTTCTGATTTCTTTCCAAAGTGCTAATTCTGCTCTTATTTCTTCTTTAGCGACTTCATGACTAATGACGTGGCGTGGGTCTTCACTTTTTAGCTTTTTTTCCAGCTCTTGCATTTTTTTATCGATTAGTTTACCAAGAGTGGTAGGTTGAAGAGCATTGTTGAGCCTTCTCTCATGCGCGCCGCTTTCAGGGTCATGGGAAGTATAGTCTTGTAAAGATTGAAGGGTATTCCGTATTTCTATAATATTCAAATAAGTTGCTGGTGACAGACCCACAACATCTTCCAGCAAATGTTCTGCAAATTCTTGTGGTTTGTTCTTCTTGATAAAATTCTTAAGTAACTCTCTATTCATGATTTTTCCTCCATTTACGTTCTATAATCATTCCTCACTTCTTAACTTATCATAAGAATGTTACAGCAATGTTACATATTGCATAAAACGCATAGGTTGTTGCAAGATGTGTAGAAAATGTTATTTTTATTACTTGATTCAAGGGCACAAAATGGCACATGGTGGACTTTGGTGAATGGTAGTTGTTAAAACTGGGTGAACCCTCTATTTTCTATATTTACCTCAATTCTATTGAGGGGCCGTTGCAACATCTCAATGGCTACTTATTCGCTTCAGTGCATTATACCAAATCTACGGCCAATTTGTAAATGACTATAAATTACGAACCACATTCCGCGCTTTTTTTGCTCCTTCACTACCTGGTTCGAAAGGTTTAAGATACTTCTCTGCGTGCATTGTCTTATACAAGTCTCCAACTTTTATACCATCTTCTTTTCTACCTGCATTATATGCATTCAGTAGCCTTGTATTGCCACGTTGAAACGTTTGATTGTAGAGAAATTCTGTTGCAGCATCGGTTCCTTTTGAATTGCCATATTTAGTTACAAATTTAGAAATGAGTGCCAATGCTTCGTCTTTTGTGACAGTTTCGGTCGCACCACCTGATTTATCTCTTCCATCGTGAATAGCTTCTATTCCATCGTGAATAGCTTCTATTACTGGAGCTAGGCTCCGAAAGAGCCGTTTTTCTTGCATTGTTGACATTACTTCCACGGGTAAGAATTTGAGGATGCGGGTAGGGAGGTGGAGATAACTAGCAAACTCTATCGCATTCTTTGCAGCAGTGGCTTTTTCTACATCCCCGTTATTTTTAGCCTCGCTTTCCAAATGTAAGAAATATATCCCTTTAATTTTATCATATTCCTCTAGCGGAAGCGTGTTTTTTAGAATCTCTAGTGCCAATAATTGTTTATCATAAGGTTCTTCTGGTTGAACTAAATTAATAGAAGCTTCATTATATTTTTTAAAGAAATTGGTAAAATGAACTTTTACTTCATTATTGCTAAAATCGCCATCTTCGATTTCGAGTGCAAGTTTATGGATTAGGCCAAGAGGATTGATTGTTGCTTCTAATAAGCAATCATTCTTTAAAAAATCAGAATGAGCAGAAGCGCCAAGAATGTCATCAGGATTATTCAAATTTATGGCTGCAAATATATCTTGCAAAACATTGTAAAGCTTTTGTTCAGGATAGCTCTTCATCATTGTTTTCTGAATGGCCTGATCTACTACAGTCCCATAATTGGCAACACACCCATCACCAGCACTTATAGATGCCAACACAATAGACGTTAAGGTTTCTGCATTTTGAAATGCATAAAGAATATCATTCTTCCTTTCTGTAAATACTTCAAAAACCTTTTTTAAATTTTCCTCACTTATAAAATAGTTTTTTTCTTTGTCGTAAATCAACTCGGTGATAACATTTATTTCTGCTATTGCAGAGATAAAGTTACGTACCCTGTCGGTGTTAGGCTCTGTGCTTTCAACGTTAAACAGCTCTTGAAAAGCGTTGTTTGCTTTTGTAGAAAACTCTTCATTTGTATCTTCAGGAAATGTAAGTTTATATTCTTTAACGCCTTCTTCCTCTAGTTGTTTGTATGTTTTGTCTTCTCTCGTTTCGTCAGATATATCTTTTACCTTTTCACATAAAGAAGTGTAATTGGGAAGATTACTGTAAGATGAGTCAATAGGCCACAATGCTTTTAAGAAATCATTCTCTTGTTTAGTTAAATATGCTTTGTTTGACGGCAACTGATAATTATCTTGAATGTCTTTACGCCTGTCTTCGCTTATATAATTAAATAATATGTGAGCTTTTGTTTTAATTTCAGCAAATATTAATAAATCAATGAGTTTGGTGTTTTTGAATTCATCTTCAGTTAATCTATTTAACCCCATCTCAGCCTTGAATTTTTCAATGTCATTATCTTTAATGAAATTCTCTATCGACGTATTTAATTCAACATTCTTTAAAGCACTGTAATGGTCAGATAGACCACTAGATGCAATTGCATCTAGTATTTTTTTGTGATCGTTAATTCCTTCTAAAAGAGTGTTAGCTTGCATAAATCCTGAGGATTCTATCATTTTACCTAACACTTCAGATGTTATGTTATCATTGTTCTCATTAATTAATTGATGATAACAAAGACTTCGTACAAAACTTAAGCTCGGTAGAAGTTTTTCAACGCAAGATACATAATTATCTGAATCAATATACTTATTTATATAAGAAGCTAAGTCTTCTGTACTATAACCTAACCTTTCTTCTACTATACGATTATAATCGTACCTTCCTACTATAGTCATTAAATTCGTATCATTAGTTACATGTCTCTTATTTAGCGTATGGTTTAATAGAATCAATTTAATCGCTATATCGCTAAATTTTCTATTCCGACTTATATCCAGATACTGCCAATTATTTTCTAAGAGGTATCCAACAAATTCTTCAGTGATCAGATCCGGTTTCATATGAATAAGCGCAGTCGTTGCTATCTTCGTTTTACCTTCATCATCAAGCCCCTCTTCTTCTAAGAGGTTTTTAACAAATTCTTCAGTAATCAGGTCTGTAGGCATTTTTGCAATCGCGGCACATACAATATTAGACTTTTGGAATACTGGTAAATTCTTAATTCTTAAGATATTTACTAATAAGTCAGAAGTGATCAATTTCGAATTCATTCTTGCAATTATGCAAATTGCAGTGCTTTCATCCGAATTACTTTCTAAGGTGGATATTAGAAATTTTTTAGTTATATAATCAGAAGGCATTTCTGCAATCGCATCATCTGCAAACTTAATATTCCAATTTTTATACCCTGAATGCTTTAAATTTAAGAGACCTTGAACAAACGCTAAAGTGATTAAATTTGGACTCTTTATCATTACTTCAAGCGCAGCATTTATAATAGTTTTTTTGTCCCAATCGTTTAGAGATTCATTATTTAAGAGTGCTATGATCCAATCACCTGTAAACGAATCATGCTCATTATTATTTACTTCTTTAAACATGCTAGCTAAAATGTTGAAATCAATTTTTCGATGATTATCAGCAATATATTTTTCAATCTCAGCTTTCTTGGGGGTTGTATTGTCTTTATGTTTCACTTTACAAAACCTTTCATTTTCATTAACCGACGCAAAAGCGGCCTATGCACCACCTACAAACTACTTTAGATTATAGCCAGATATTCCAGGGCAGAAGTTGTTATTAAATAATAAACGATTTCGCAATTTGTTGCAATGCCCCCATAAGACCGTTTGCTTACAGTCAAATGCACTGTTTTAAATTTGGTGATATGGCAACAGTTTAATGGACAGAGATTTCCCTTAATTTCTGTTGTGCAGT
>CAYGTX010000120.1:0-5889 GCA_964352935.1 uncultured Rickettsiales bacterium
AGCGCGATTGAACATCTTCTGGGGTTTTCTGGAAGGGTAGAACTGATTCACTCCTACAATTTAGTGATGACAGAAAAAGAAGAGGATGTAGCATGAAATCTCAAGCAAGGATTGACGAAATGAACGTCACAGAACAAATGCAGACCATCGGCAAGCAAGCAAAACAAGTGGCTTTAACGCTTGCTGAAGCGAGCGCTGAGCAAAAGAACACCGCGTTAAACGAAGCGGCAAAGGCTCTTCGCAACCAACAAGCTGCGATTATTGAAGCCAACGAAAAAGACATGAAAGCAGGGCGTGAAAAAGGCCTAGAAGCTGCCATGCTAGACCGTTTCGCGCTAGATGAAAAACGCATTGATGCGATTGCAAGTGGACTTGAAGCCATTGCAAAACTCGATGACCCTGTGGGCAAAGTGCTTGCCAACTGGGATAGACCTAACGGGCTAAACATCTCTCGCGTATCTGTGCCACTTGGTGTGATTGGCATTATTTATGAATCTCGCCCAAATGTGACCGCAGATGCAGGTGCATTATGCTTAAAATCTGGTAACGCAGCTATTCTGCGCGGTGGTTCTGAGAGCTTTTATTCTTCTCGCGCCATTGCATCTTGTTTGCAAGACGGCTTGAAAGCAGCAGGCTTACCTGCTGAAGCCGTTCAACTAGTGCCAACCACAGACCGTGATGCGGTGGGTGAAATGCTCCGCATGCACCAATATATTGATGTGATTGTGCCTCGTGGCGGCAAAAGCCTGTGTGCGCGCGTGCAAAATGACAGCCTTGTGCCAACACTCCTTCACCTTGATGGCAACTGCCATACCTATGTGCATGCAAAAGCCGATGAGGCAATGGCGGTGAATATTGTTGAAAATGCCAAGCTTCGCCGTACTGGTATTTGCGGCGCAACAGAATCGCTCGTGATTGATAAAGCCATTGCTGCCAGTGTGCTTCCTAAAATTGCAGATCGCTTGATTGAAGGCGGATGCGAACTTCGTGGCGATAGCGTTGCAGTGAAGATTGATAGCCGCTTAAAAGCAGCCACCGATGCAGACTGGGATACCGAGTATCTAGATGCCATCATCGCGGTTAAAATCATCGATGGGCTAGATGATGCGATCAACTTCATCAACCAGCATAGCTCTCATCACACAGATGTGATTGTGACGAGCGATGATGCAGCCGCAAAAAGCTTTTTAAAGCGTATTGATAGCGCTATTGTGATGCATAATGCTTCTTCGCAATTTGCTGATGGCGGTGAATTTGGTATGGGTGCTGAAATTGGCATCGCTACCGGACGTTTGCACGCACGCGGCCCTGTTGGGGTTGAGCAGCTAACCACCTTTAAATATCAGGTTGAAGGCAGTGGGCAAACCCGTCCTAAATAAACCTTATAAAAAAATTGGCCTTCTGGGTGGATCATTTAATCCTGCCCATGAAGGCCATCTTTACATCAGTCAAAAAGCCATTGAGCTTTTAGCGTTGGATGAAGTGTGGTGGATACTTTCCCCGCATAATCCACTCAAAGACAAACGCACCATCTGGCCATATGAAGAACGAGTGGAAAGCGCAAAAAAACTGCTCGAGAACCAGCCACTCATTCAGCTTTCCGAAATTGAAAGCAGCATTAATAGTCAATATACAGTGGATACGTTAACGCATCTGAAACAGACTTATAAAGAACATCATTTTATCTGGCTGATGGGTGAGGATAATTTATATAATTTCCATCGCTGGCATAAGTGGGAAGCCATTGTACAGTCTATGCCGATTGCCGTGATGGCGCGCAAAGTGGAAATGGAGGCTAACTATCAAAAAGGGTTGCTCGCGCCTAGCCTTGCCACTGCTCGCATGAATGAGAGCGATGCCACAAAGTTGCATCAAGCGCCAACTCCTGCATGGGTATTTCTACCCATTGAACATCATCCGCTTTCGAGTACGAAGATTCGCACATCGGGTAAATAGTTTACTCCTCCGCCTCCGCATTTTAAATATGCCGAGAAACAATAAGTAGTGCTAGTGTTAATGTAAGCAAAGAGCTATGAACTCAGCACAACGTTAGGAAACGTTGCTTCTTTAGTCAGCAAAGCTGTTAGTCTCATTTGGAAATTTAGAAAAATTTCCAAGGAGTAAAAATAGAACTAATGTATAAACTGCTCGCGCACGATGCGCTCTTCTAGGGAATGCCCGTCATCAAATAATAGACGTAGGCTTTTGCTTTGATCTTCGGTGATTTGCACCTGTGCAACATCACGAATCTCGGTGAAATCCGCCACAGCACTGACAGGGCGCTTATGGGGTGAAAGTATATTAAACTCCACCATTGCCTTATGCGGCAATAATGCACCGCGCCATCTGCGCGGTCTAAATGGACTGATAGGGGTAAGCGCCAGAAGGTCTGTTCCCAAAGGGACAATAGGACCATTGACTGAAAGATTATAGGCGGTGCTTCCTGCTGGGGTGGAGACTAAAATGCCATCGCACACCAATTCATCTAAGCGCGTTTTTTCATCGATACGCACTTGCAATTTAGCGGCCTGCCTTGTTTCTCTGAGTAGTGAAACTTCATTAATTGCTAGCGCATGGTGCTCTTTGCCGTTTTGATCGGTCGCGACCATGTGCAGCGGGTGCAAGGTTTCTTCCTTCGCAAAATTGATACGATGCAGAAGATTTTCTTCTCTAAATTCATTCAGCAAAAAGCCTACTGTACCGCAATTCATGCCGTAAAAGGGAATATTACAATCCATAAATTCATGCAGGCAATGAAGCATAAATCCATCACCACCAAGCACCACCATTGCTTGCGCTTCTTTTGGAGCACAAAAGCTGATGTGAGATTCTAATTTTTCTTTGGCTTGCGTCGCGATTTCGGAATCATCCGCCAGACACGCCACACGCTCAATCGTAAATTTTTGCACTAGATGCTTCTCCCTTTCTAGCAACACTCGAGCCAGTGTAACGCAAAAACGCATGGGCTTCCATGAATATTTACGTTATAGTATCAAGCTTAGCATTATCTTTTCAACGGAATAATCGGTTTTTGGCTTATGTCATCAGCTCTTGATGAAGGCATTACTATCTTACGCAGCCATGTGCAAGACTTACCCAGTAAGCCCGGCACATACCGAATGATTGATGCTAAAGGCAAGGTGCTTTATGTTGGAAAAGCTAAGCTTTTGGCCAAACGCGTTTCGCAATACACCAACCCTGAGAAACTTAGCTACCGTATAAAAAATATGGTGTCGCTGGTAAAATCGCTTGAATATACCATCACCGAAACCGAAGCAGAAGCGCTGCTGCTTGAAGCTAATTTAATCAAAGATATTCAGCCGCCTTTTAACATTTTGCTCAAGGATGACAAGTCCTATCCTTATTTGATGATTACCAAAGACCATGCCTATCCTCGATTGTGCAAATATCGAGGTACGCGCAACGAAAAAGGACATTATTTTGGCCCATTTGCTACTGCTGGCGCGATGCATCATATTATCAAAGACTTGCAGAAAGCTTTTTTGATTCGCCCATGTACCGATAGTTTTTTCTCCAACCGCACGCGCCCTTGTATGGAATATCAGATTAAGCGTTGCTCTGCACCATGTGTGGATCTTATTTCTAAAGAAGATTATGCTGCATTAGTGAGTGATACGCTCAAATTTCTTGAAGGCAAGAACCGCGAGATACAAGAAAAACTCGCTACGCAAATGCAAACTGCCAGCGAAGCGATGGATTATGAGAAAGCTGCCGCTTTTCGTGATCGCATTAGAGCGCTTAATCAAATTCAATCCCGCCAATCCATAGATATTGCCTCGGTCACGGATGCTGACATTTTTGCCCTCTATCAAGAAAATGAGCAAGCATCTATTCAACTAACCTTCTATCGCAAAGGGCGTAACTTGGGCGGCAAAGCTTATTTTCCTGAGCAGACCGCAGGGATGGAAGAAAATGATATTCTGCGCGACTTTATCTTCCAGTTCTATCAAAGCCACCCTTTGCCAGACGAAGTGCTGTTTTCGCACAAACCTGATGATGTGGAAATGTTTGAAGATGCACTTTCAAGCCTTAAGGAACGCGGCAGGGTGAAGGTGACTTATCCGCAGCGCGGAGAGAAGAAAGAGCTCATCAACCAAGCACTCACCAATGCAAAGGCAGCATTTCAACAGCGCGTAGCCACCATGACGAAGCGCAAAGAGAATTTGGTCGCGCTACAGCAATTGTTTGAACTTGATAAAATGCCTCACCGCGTGGAAGTGTATGATAACAGCCACGTCATGGGTACACACCAAGTGGGTGCGATGATTGTTGCCACGCCCGATGGTTTTGATAAACGCAGCTATCGCCGCTTTAATATTCGCTCTACCGATATTGTGGCGGGTGATGATTATGGCATGATGCGCGAGGTACTAACGCGACGTTTAACCCGCCTGATGCAAGAATCACCTGAATATCAGCAGGGTGTGTGGCCCGATATTTTATTGATTGATGGCGGAAAAGGTCAACTTAGTAGCGCCATGCAGGTGCTAGATGCATTAAAGCTTGCCGATAAAATCACTTGCGTTGCCATCTCTAAAGGCCCAGATCGTAATGCAGGCAGAGAGCAATTTCACATGCGCGGGCGTGATACATTCAGCCTACCACTAACGGACACCACCTTATTTTACTTACAGAATATTCGTGATGAAGCACACCGTTTTGCCATTGGTAGTCACCGCGCCAAGCGCGCTAAGGCACTGACAAAATCTAGCCTTGATGATGTGCCAGGTATTGGTATGAAGCGCAAAACTGTATTGCTTAGACATTTTGGATCCGCCAAAGCAGTGGCAGAAGCTACCATCGAAGAGCTCACCAAAGTGGATGGCGTCGGCCAAGCGCTCGCTGCCGATATATACGGCTACTTCCATTAAATAAGCTTAGGGCTGACGATTACAGCTAAAGACTTACTCCGCTAGAAGTTCATCAAACTTTTCTTGATAGAATGAGTAATCACGTCCACCACTAATCAACTCGCCATCAATCACAAATGAAGGGGTCGCATTAATACCCAGCACTTTTGCACCGTTGAATTTGTTGGTAAGTAGCGCAAGCTCCAGCTCTTTATCTTTCAAACACGCATCAAATTGCTCACCCGAAATGCCCGCTAATTTACCAATATTGCCAAGTAGCTCTAGGTAGTTTTTCTTACCCACCCATGTTGATTGGGTGCGAAATACAGCCTTGGTCAAACGATGGAATGTTGCGGTGTCATCGGTACAATTCGTAAGTTGTGCCGCACGAAGCGCAGGCTCGTTTAGAGGAAAATCGCGCATGATAAGTTTTACTTTGCCTGTATCAATATAGTTTTTCTGGATATCTGGCAGCACTTTTAGGTGAAACTCAGCACAATGCGAACATGAAAGTGATGCGAACTCAAACATCGTAATCGGAGCATTTTCATCGCCCAACACTTTATCGGTCGGTTGAATGGTTAGCACTTGCTCTTTTGTCACTGGCTCAACAACTGCTTCTTCTTGAGCAGAAGCTACCAGAGGCAAACTTGTTATTAATGCGATACTTGCAACGGCTAAAATTCGTAACATTTTCAATTCTCCTTATAATGCTTTATCTATTGTAATGGCATTCATCCCGTGCGTCAATTCAGGGAATGTGAATAATTCTTCATCCATCTCTATATTTTATGATAGGGGTGGTTGTTTAAAATGGTATAGGCGCGATATAACTGCTCGGCTAACATTGTGCGCACCATCAAATGTGGCCACGTCATCTTGCCAAATGATAGCGTTAAGTCCGCCTGCTGCTTGAGTTCATCGCCATGACCAAACGCCCCACCGATGAAAAAGCAGACCTGCTGCCTTCCCTCATCTTGGTAACGCTCTAATTGTGAGGCGAATGCTTGGCTATCCA
>CAYGTX010000121.1:0-5819 GCA_964352935.1 uncultured Rickettsiales bacterium
CTTATGTTCCACCTTGTTCTTTTTTGAGTTAAATAATGGATAACCACCAAAATCAGCACCCACAAGCAAAGCAATCAATCGCCCAAGAAATGGATCGATTTGAAACGATTTGCCAACAACGCAAGCAACGGGTTACACCGCTTCGCAGGAATGTGCTATCCACTATTTTACAAACACCCAATCGCTTAAAAGCATATGACATCATCTCTATTTTAAGCACACCAAGCAAGAAAGTAAAACCACCCGTAGTATATAGAACGCTAGATTTCCTTATAGAACAAAGGTTTATTCATAGAATTGAAAGTGACAACAGCTATGCAGCATGTGAGCATCCAGATCAACCAAGCCATCATTGCATGTTAGCTGTTTGTAAAGATTGCGGTCATGTAAAAGAATTTTGTGATAACTCGCTTTCGCGCATTATCCAACTTAACGTTCACAATGTTGGCTATAAAATGTCATCAGGCACGCTTGAAGTGGCTGGCACATGCCCGAATTGCATCAAAAAGCAAACCAAAGATAAAAGTTAATTGTGTTACATTCCATTTTAAATTTCGGCAAAGTTTACACACACCCCAGAATTATCGCAGTTTTGTTTCTAGGTTTAGCAAGCGGTTTGCCTTTAGCACTTACTCTTTCAACTCTTTCGGTATGGATGACAGAAGAAGGCGTTAGCAAATCTGCCATTGGATTATTTGCAGCAGTAGGAACTCCATACGCACTAAAGTTTCTCTGGTCACCCATTGTAGACAACACTCCAATACCGTTTCTAACACGCTTTTTTGGAAGGCGACGCGGCTGGCTATTTTTCATTCAGTTACTACTCATACTCAGTATTATTTTTCTAGGTAATACACACCCTAATGAAAGTGCATTAAACACTGCGTTTTGGGCGCTAATGGTTGCTATTTTTTCCGCAACGCAAGATATTATCTTAGACGCTTATCGTGTCGAACTTTTAGAAGATGAGCAACAAGGTGCAGGTGCCGCCACCTTTGTGTTTGGTTATCGCATTGGCATGCTGCTTTCAAGCGCAGGGGCATTATTCTTAGCAAGTGAAGTTTCGTGGTTTGCTACTTACGCTGCAATGGCATCAATTATTTTGATTGGTACTGTCACAGCACTCATTACTGGTGAGCCAGAGTCATCCAAACTACAAGAAAAAGTCACAAGCTTCACACATTGGATAAAACACTCTGTTTTAGACCCTTTTATCGAATTCATGCAGCGCCCTTTTTGGTGGATCATATTACTCTTTGTACTGCTTTATAAATTTGGCGACGCATTTGCTGGAATCATGACCAATCCATTTTTACTCGAAATGGGTTTTGATAAAACAGAAATTGCTACTGTTGTGAAAACCTATGGTTTGTTTGCTACCATTATTGGCACCTTTATTGGCGGTGCAATCGCAAGCCGTATGCCCATTTTAGTTGCACTGCTTCTATGTGGCATATTACAAATGGTGTCTAATCTGCTCTTTTTATGGCAATTGTCGGCTGGGCATGACACGCTTGTTTTAACAGTAGTGATAAGTATTGAGAATTTAGCAGGAGGCATGGGAACAGCAGCTTTTGTGGCTTACATTTCTCAGCTCTGTAACAAACAATTCACCGCAACGCAATATGCGCTTTTAAGCTCGCTTGCTGCCGTTGGTAGAACATTACTTTCTAGCAGCTCGGGCATCACAGTAGATTTACTTGGTTGGGCGAGTTTCTTTATTATCTCTACCGCAATTGCCATTCCTGGTTTGGTTTTGTTGGTTATATTAGATAGAAAGCTAAAGCAGAAAGCCTAATTCTCCACTACATCTCTCACGCAGTCTAAGGCTCTAATTTCTTCCACCGCGTTCATTTTGATATCAAAAAGTCCGGGTAAAGAAATATCCACTTCTTTATCATCCACTGCAACCGTTAAGCTAATTTTTGCACGCCCTTTATCACTGGTAGGAATGAGTATTGCTAAATCATTCAAATGCTCAGCATCATTCAGCTGAATATGGATGACACGGCTACGCTTATTTAGCTCATCTTCCAGCAAGCCAACCGTTTGTGCAGTCAGCCGCATTCCGCCTTCATCTTTACGAATCTCAGCACCCATCAGCAGAATATTACCCACCTCTAATATTTCCCTGCTAGCTGAAAGCAAATCTTCATCATAGATAGATACTTCCACCATCCCCGTTGGGTCAGACAGAATGAGAGTTGCAAAACGCCCACGCTGCGATGAACGCATACGTTTAGACGTCAACACGCCTGCAATTTTATTATAACTATTTCCATCCTTTAACGTTTCATTCATCGTACCAAATGAAACTACATTTATCTTAGAAAGAATCTCTGTGAAGTTACTCATTGGGTGCTCACCCAAATATAAACCAATCGCACCAAAAGCATGCATCAGCCTATCTTGCCCAATCCAATCTTTCACTTCTTTAAGCTTAGGTAGCGGCTCTTTCGCCACGGCATCCGCACCACCAAACAAGCTAGTTTGGTCGCTATTACGTTCAGCAATCGCAACGCTCGCATAGCGCGTGAGGGTTTCCACATTTTCGTGCAATTGGCGACGATTATCATGCACTGAATCAAACGCCCCTGCCCTAATCAAATTTTCAAGCTGGCGCTTATTGATTGCTTTAGAACTAGCGCGACGCATTACGTCAAACACATCGCTAAACTTACCTTTTTCAATGCGCTCTTGCACCAATTCTTCCATCGCTGCAGTGCCCACATTCTTTAGCGCACCTAGCGCGTAGCGAACGCCTAACTCGTCTTTATCTTTGAGCTTTTCGGGTCTAAATAGTGCGTGGGAGCGATTAATATCTGGCGGCAATATTTCGATATTTTGTGTCACCGCTTCTTGACGGAAAATATTGATTTTATCGGTATCATGAATATCTAAATTCATTGAAGCAGCCAAAAATTCAACGGGATAGTTTGCCTTAAGCCACGCAGTTTGATAAGAAATCAACGCATAAGCAGCCGCATGTGATTTGTTAAATCCATAACCTGCGAATTTTGCTACTAAGTCAAAAATGCTACTGGCTTTCTTCTTATCAACCTTGTTTTCAATCGCACCTTTGACGAATATCTCACGCTGAATATCCATCTCAGAAGCAATTTTCTTACCCATCGCACGACGCAGCAAATCCGCTCCACCCAAGCTATAACCACCCATAATCTGAGCAATTTGCATTACTTGCTCTTGGTAAATAATTACCCCATAGGTTTCTTTCAGCACCTCTTCTAACATAGGGTCTAGATAATCTGGGTCTTCTAAGCCATGCTTACGCGCAATGTAAGACGGAATATTATCCATCGGCCCAGGACGATATAGCGAGATAAGCGCGATGATGTCTTCAATATTATCGGGCTTTAGTTTGCGAAGAGTGTCGCGCATGCCCGCACTCTCCAGCTGGAACACCCCAACCGAATCTCCTTTTGAGAGCATCTCATAGGTTTTTCGGTCATCCATCGGAATTTGCGAGATATCAATCTCAATATATTTCTCAGCAATAAACTCTATCGTTTTCGCAATTACCGTCAGTGTTTTCAGCCCCAAAAAGTCGAACTTTACCAGCCCTGCGCCTTCGGCATATTTCATTGAATATTGCGTCACAGGCATATCGGAACGTGGATCGCGATACACAGGAATCAACTCTTGCAATGGTCTGTCGGCAATCACCACACCTGCTGCGTGTGTGGATGCATGGCGATTTAGTCCTTCTAACTTCAGGCCAATATCAATCAATTTCTTAACATCAGGGTCATCGTCTCGCGCAGCTTGCAGGTCTTTATCCATCTCTAGTGCACGAGAGAGTGTCACAGGGTCAAGCGGGTTAAACGGAATCATCTTACTGATTCTATCTACCTGATTATAAGGCAGTTGCAGCACACGCCCCACATCGCGTAGCACCGCTCTTGCTTGCAATTTACCAAAGGTGATAATTTGCGCCACACGGTCACGGCCATATTTTTCCTGCACATAACGAATCACGCGGTCGCGCTTTTCCTGACAAAAGTCGATATCAAAATCGGGCATAGAGACACGTTCAGGATTTAAAAAACGCTCAAAAAGCAGCCCAAAACGTAACGGATCAAGATCCGTAATCTCTAACGACCACGCTACAATCGACCCCGCACCCGAACCACGACCCGGCCCCACGGGCACATTATTGCGCTTACTCCACTTAATGAAGTCAGATACAATCAAAAAGTAACCAGGGAATTCCATATTGATGATGACATTCAGCTCAAAATCTAACCGGTCAAAATATACTTTGCGTATTTCTTCGCGTTTGGCATCGTCCATATCATCAGTATAAACAAACAATTCTAAACGTTTTTTAAGCCCTTCTTCAGATTGCACGCGCAATTCGTCTGATTCATTTCGTCCTTCACCACAATCAAAGTGTGGTAAAATTGGATTTCGTGAAGGCGAACACACCGCACAACGTTTGGCAATATTCACGGTATTTGAAATGGCTTCAGGGATATCCTTAAATATCTCTTTCATTTCCGCTGCATTTCGGAAATAGAAGTTCGGGTTCAGTCTGCGTCGGTTTTCCTCATCCACAAAACGCCCTTCTGCAATACAAAGCAACGCATCATGTGCCTCATACATATCACGTTCAGCAAAAAACACGTTATTGGTGGCGACGAGGGGAATATTCAGTTCGTATGCTAGCTCTAAAAAATGTGGTTCTGTTGCTGCTTCTTCTGGCAAACCGTGACGCTGCAATTCCATGTAAAAACAATCACCAAAGCGCTGTAGGTATTTTTCTGTTAGCGCTTTTGCTTCTTTGAACTGCTTATCTTGCAACAGCTTTCCCATTGGGCCATCCGCACCACCAGAAAGCACAATCAGCCCATCGCCTAGCTCAAACAACCATTCTTCTGTAATGTGGGGAGCAACGCCATCAGGCCCATCTAAAAACGAACGGCTCACAAGATCTAGAAGGTGATAATATCCCTTTTCATCTTTGGCTAAAAGTACCACGCTTGGCAGGTTTTCTGCCACTTTATGCGACGCTTCAAACCCGCCTTTTTTCTTTTCACCGGCAATGGCAATTTGCACACCAATAATAGGTTGAATTCCATCACCAAGTGCCGCTTTTGAAAATTCGAGTGAGCCAAACAAATTGCCTGTATCCGTCACCGCTACCGCTGGCATACGCTCTTTTTGGCACAAACCAATAAGCTTAGAAGGCATAATAGCACCTTCAGAAAGCGAATAAGAGCTGTGCACTCTAAGATGAATAAAATCGGATATTTTGGCCATAATTTACTTATATTTTGCTTCCATAAAATTTTTCTAAATTTTATATGAAGCCAGCTCAAGGCTGATTCGGTTTTCTAACCTCATTAATATCTCTTTTCCAACAGCTAAAAACCAAATATTTATTCAGACTTAGCGCATCAGAATAATAACTATAGAGTAGTTATCAGCACTTACTCAAGCAATTAATCGCAATCACTCTGGCTATATTATCAAACAGCACTTCCCGCCACATAGCCAGAAGACCACGCCCACTGGAAGTTATACCCACCAAGCCAACCTGTCACATCCACCACTTCACCAATAAAATACAGCCCCTGCACTTTCTTGGCTTCCATCGTGCTAGATGAAAGCTCGTTCGTATCCACACCACCAACAGTCACTTCTGCGGTGCGATAGCCTTCTGTATTGCTTGGTTTTATTTTCCAGTGGTGAATTTCATCAGCGATTTGTTGCAGCACTTTATTTGATAAATCAGCCAATGTTTTATCATATTGTGGTTTTTCACCCCATTTTGCCGCCAAACGTTTTGGCAATATTTT